>VGZO01000048.1 GCA_016872555.1 Planctomycetota bacterium | reverse complement strand
AGCTTTGTCGCTTTGTCCCTTTGTCCCCTTTTGATTGCGGGTGGGAGTGAGGTCGGCGTGTGCCCCGGCAGGGGATGGTTCCCTGCCGGGGCGTCGCCGCCGCTGTGAGCGGCGGCGATGCTTCGCGGCGTGTCGCCCTATGGGACGCTGCGATACTCCTTCCGTGACCGGCGGAACTGCTTGCTCCGGCTGCGGAACTGGCCGTCGGGGATCGGCTCCGCGGGAAACCCCTGTTCCCGGGCGGCCAGCGCCCGGCGGATGACGACCGGGAACCACTGGGCGGCATCTATCAACTGCCCCGGCACACCACCCCAGAGCAGGCCCGACACGGCGGTGTTGGTGTCAAGCACCACTCGCACGGCGTCGCTCCGCGCGGTACGCCTTGACTTTGGCTTCGACTTCAGCGGCCGTCATCGGCATCGGAGACGGCGACGCCAGCTTCGCGCGGGCTTGCTGCATCCGAGCGATGCGAGTGGATGCCAGGCGTTCGCGGAGCAAGGCTTCGATCGCGCGCGGCTCGAGCAATCCCTCCTCGGCTGCCTCCTTCGCCAGCGCCTCGGGTAGCGTGATCTCGATGGTTGTCATCGCCTTCCTCGAATTGTGCAGCGCAGCACGTTCCCGCGGGGTCTGGCAGGGAATCGCACCGAAAAACAGAACCCGCTGTGAAGACTCGGCTTACGGCGAAAACCCCGAGAATCGTGCCGGTTTCGCAGACCCGGCCAATGGGCGACGAGGGACTCGAACCCCCAACCCCCTCGGTGTAAACGAGGTGCTCTGACCAATTGAGCTAGTCGCCCGCGCTGCCGCGGCATGTGCTGCCGTAGCACGTGCTCCTCCAGCCGATCCACGAGCATAGTCGATCCGCCGCGGCCGGTCGCGCGGCAGTGCCGGAGCGGTATCATGCCGCCATGAGCACTCCCCCCGCCGTCGTCGAATTGACCGCTCCCTCGTCGCAGGCCCGGGCCACGATCGTGGTCGGCCGCGGCGCCGCGTGCGGTCCGGCCTGGCTCGACGGCGGTGCCGGGGCGCGGCAGGTGGTGTGGGTGCCCGACGGCTATCTCGAGAGCGGCGCACGGCCGACGTCGGGCGGAATCCCGATCCTCTGCCCCTACCCCGGCCGCCTCGCCACGACGACGATGGCGTTCGAGGGACGGTCGATCGAACTGGAAGGGAAAGACAAGCTCGGCCGGCCGATCCACGGGCTCGTACACGAACGGCCGTGGCGCGTGATCGAGCGCGCCGACAGCACCGTGACCGCCGAATACCGGCTGTCGCACGACGCCCCCGATCTCCGGCCGCGCTGGCCCGCCGATTTCGTCCTCCGCGTCACCTGGTCGCTGTCGGCCGCGGCCCTCGACTGCCGGCTGCACCTCGAGGCCCTCGGACGGATGCCCGCAGCTCTGGGGCTCCATCCGTATTTTCCGCTGCCGCTGGTGCCCGGCGGGGACGCGGCCGCCTGCCGGCTCGACGTGCCGGCGCGCACCTGGCAGCCGCAGACGGACTGGCTCCCCGCCGGCCCGCTCGTGCCGGCCGACCGCCGGGTGGCGTTTCCCGGAGCGGTGCCGATCGGAGCGCTCGAATTCGACGACGTGTTCACCGATCTCGACGTGGCCGGCGGGGTGATCACCAGCCGCTACGTGGATCCGGCCGGGCCGATGGCGCTGCGCGTCGAGCAGGACTCCGGCTCGGGGACGGTCGTGCTGTTCACGCCACCGCACCGCCGCAGCGTGTGCATCGAGCCCTACACCTGCCTTCCCGGCGGCGCGGCGTTCGACACCCGCCGGGGCTGGCGGATCCTCGCCGCCGGCGAGTCGCTCGAAGCGCGGATGACGCTCGTGCTCGAAGAACGCGGCCGCTGACGGCGCGCGTCAGGCGGGCTTGCCCGGAGCGGCGGGCTTCGGCGGCAGGACGACGCGGATCGCCAGTTCGGCGAGCTGCTTGGTCTCGACCGGAGCCGGGGCGCCGGTCATCAGGTCGCTCGCCTTCTGCGTCTTGGGGAAGGCGATCACGTCGCGGATGTTGTCGAGGCCGCCGAACAACATGATCCAGCGGTCGATGCCCAGGGCGATGCCGCCGTGGGGCGGAGCGCCGCTCTCCAGGGCATCGAGCAGGAATCCGAACCGCTCGCGCGCCGTCTCCGCCGAGATGCCGAGGAGCCCGAAGACCTTGGCCTGCGTCGCCCGGTCGTGGATCCGGATCGTGCCGCCGCCCGCCTCCGAGCCGTTGATCACCAGGTCGTAGGCCTGCGCCCGGCAGGCGGCCGGGTCGGTGTCGAGCAGCGCCAGGTCGGCACGGCGCGGCGCCGTGAACGGATGGTGCATCGCCGCCCACCCCCCCGACTCGGTGTCGCGGGCGAACATCGGGAAGTCGACAACCCACGAGAAGTGCATCGCCTGCGGGTCGTAGAGACCAAGCGCCGCCCCGAGCCGCTTGCGCAGCATGTGGAGCGCCTTGCAGGTGACGTCGAACGAATCGGCGACGACCAGCGCCAGGTCGCCGGGCACCGCGCCGAGCGCCGCGCGGAGCGGCGCTGCGGCGGGGCCGAGGTTTTTGGCCACCGGCCCCGACCACTCGCCCGACTCCTCGAGCTTGAGCCACACCAGCCCCTTCGCACCCCCCTCGACGGCCACGGCCGTGAGGTCGTCGAGCTCCTTCCGCGAAAACTTCGCCGCCGCCCCGGGGACGCGGATCCCGCGCACCCGACCGCCGGCGTCGAGCGCCGACTTGAACACGCGGAACTCGCACCCCTCCACGGCCGCCGCGAGATCGACCAGTTCGAGGCCGTAGCGGAGGTCGGGGGCGTCGTGGCCGAAGCGCTCCATCGCCTCGTCCCAGGAGAGGCGCGGCAGGGGGAGGGGGACGTCGAGCCCGAGGATCTCGCGGGCGCTGCGTTGCACGAGCCGCTCGATGACCCCGATCACGTCGTCGGCCTCGACGAAGCTCATCTCCACGTCGAGCTGGGTGAACTCCGGCTGCCGGTCGGCGCGGAGGTCTTCGTCGCGGAAGCACTTCGCCACCTGCACGTAGCGGTCGAAGCCGGCGATCATCAGGAGCTGCTTGTAGAGCTGCGGCGACTGCGGCAGCGCGAAGAACGAGCCGTGCTCGAGCCGGGCCGGCACGAGGTAGTCGCGCGCCCCCTCGGGAGTGCTCTTGCCGAGCATCGGCGTCTCGACGTCGACGAACCCGAGCTCGTCGAAGTGGTCGCGCATGATCTTCACCATCCGGTGGCGGAGGAGGAGATTGCGCTGCATCGCCGGCCGGCGCAGGTCGAGCCAGCGGTGCCCGAGGCGCACCTCCTCGCCGGGGAGGTCGGTGGCCGAAGGCTGGAAGACGGGCGTGACCGCCTCGTTGAGCACCTCGAGGGACAGGCACGACAGCTCGACGGTGCCGGTGTCGAGCTTGGGGTTGATCGTCCCCTCGGGACGGGCGCCGACCGTGCCGCAGACGCGCACGACCCACTCCGGTCGGACCGTCTTCGCGGCCGCGAGCGTCGCGCCCGGGCTCTCGGGACCGACCACCACCTGCGTCCGCCCCCAGCGGTCGCGGAGGTCGATGAAGATCACCCCCTTGTGGTCGCGCACCCGGTCGACCCAGCCGCAGAGGGTCGCCGTCTGGCCGACATGGGAGAGGCGGAGCTCACCGCAGGAGTGCGTGCGCAGCACGGACGGTCCTTTCTGGTCGGGAAATCGGGAGTGGCAGTGTGACCGCCCCGGCACGGCGGGGGAAGGGGCCCCGCCCGACTCACGATGCCCTGCCCCCGACGGCGAGCAGCGCCAGGGAGACCAGCGTCGCCACCGCCACCAACGGCACCAGGCCCCACATCACCAACTGGCCCGGCAAACCGGGGCCGAGCGCCTTGCCGCCGAACACCGCGACCAGGCCGAGCACGACCCCGACGAGTGACAGGGCGAGCACGATCCAGGCCAGCAGCTTGGAAATCATCGGAGGGCTCGTCAGCGCGGGACGGGGGTGGGGGAGGCGGCGCGGCGCCGGGCGGCACGCTCGGCGTTGAAGTCGAGCTCGAGCTGCGCCTCGTCGCCGGGGCCAGCCGACAGCTCGCGAAACAACAGGCTCGGCTGGATGTCGCGGTTGTTCTGGTACTTGTCGCTCGAGTATTCGGTGATCGCGCCGTGGATCTGGTGGAAAAAGATCTGGCAGATCGAAACGCCGGGATAGATCTTCACCGGCTGGACCGCGAACATCTCCAGCGTCCAGTAGCCGCAGAACCCGACGTCGCCGAACCCGGCGGTGACGTGGACGAACAGGCCGAGGCGCCCGATCGAGCTGCGCCCCTCGATCATCGGCACGAGGTTGTGGGTCTCGGTCCGCTCGACGGTGCGCCCGAGATACAGCTGGTTGGGGGCGAGCACGAGCCCCTCGGCCGGGATCCGCACCCGCTGGACGCGGTTGCTCTTCCGCATGTCGAGGACCACCTCCTCGTAGACGAGCAGTTCGTCGTGGAGGGAGAGGTTGTAGCTGTTGGGATTGAGCTTCGACTCGTCGAACGGATCGATGTGGATGTTGCCGCCGAGCTGCTGCCGGATCTCGTGGCCGGAGAGAATCATCGGGCGGGCTCCGTGCGGGGACGGGTCGAGCCGATTCGGGGGCGGCGATCCCCCATCGCCGTCGCGGATTGTACGTCGTCGCGGTACGGCTGTCAGCGAGGCGGCCGTTTTCCGCGGCCGGGACCGACTCCCACGCGGGGGCAGAGATCGGCGAGGGTGCAGCCGCTGCAGCGGGGTGTGCGGGCCGCGCAGACGGTGCGGCCGTGCTCGATGAGCCGGTGCGACAGCACGATCCACTCCTCCGCCGGGACGACCGCCATCAGGTCGCGCTCGACGCGGACGGCGTCGCCCGCCCGTGACAGGCCGAGCCGGCGGGCGAGCCGGCCGACGTGCGTGTCGACGACCACGCCCTCGGCTTTTCCCAGCGCGCTGCCGAGGACGACGCTGCCGGTTTTGCGGCCCACGCCCGGCAGGGCGACCAATTCGGCGAGCGTCTCCGGGACGGCGCCGCCGTTGCGCTCGACGAGCGCCTGGCAGCAGGCCCGGATGTTGCGCGCCTTGGCGCGGAAAAACCCGGTGCTGCGGATCACCGATTCGAGCGCCGCGGCGTCGGCCGCGGCCAGCGCCGCCGCGTCGGGCCAACGCCGGAACAGCCCGGGGGTGACGAGGTTGACGCGGCGGTCGGTGCACTGCGCCGAGAGGATCGTGGCGATGAGGAGTTGGAACGGCGAGGCGAAATCGAGCGAACAGCGGGCCCCGGGGTAGAGGGCTTCGAGCCGCCGGCACAGTTCGAGGGCGCGGTGGCGGCGGGACGCGGCCGATTCGCGCCCCGGGCGGCGGGGGCGCACCTCGGCCGGAGGGCCGGGGGTGCTACGATGACAAGGTTTCCGCTCGCCGCGCCGGGATGCCATATGGGGACCAACGAGCCGCCGCCCGACTACCATCCGCTGTATCTGGCGGGGATCGAGAAGTTCAACGAGTGCGACTATTTCGAGAGCCACGAGCTCTGGGAGGAGCTCTGGACCGACGACCGCGGGCCGTCGCGGAAGTTCTACCAGGGGCTGATCCAGGTGGCTGTGGCCCTGTTCCACTTCGGCAACGGCAATCTCCGCGGCGCCCGCAAACTCCACGGCACCGCCCGGGGATACCTCGAGCCCTATCTTCCCCACCACCTCGGTCTCGACCTCACCCGGTTCCTCGGCGCCTTCGACGACTGCCTCGCGGAGCTGCTCGAGGGCACCGACGACGCCCCGATCGAGGTCGATCCGGAGCGTCTGCCGGAGATCCACCTCGATCCGCCGGCGGCCTGACCGCCGCCCCCCGCGCCATGTCCGACGAGCCGCTCGTCTTCACCAACGACCAGTTCAGCGGCCGGGCACGCGTGTTCCCGCTGCCCGAGTTGGTGATGTTTCCCCACGTCATGCAGGCGCTGCACGTCTTCGAGCCGCGCTACCGGGCGCTTCTCGAGGAGGCGGTCGAGGACGACCGGCTGATGGCCCTGGCGACGCTCTCCCCCGGCCACGAGGCCGCCCCCGGCCGCCCGCCCCTCGAGCCGTTGGCCTGCCTGTGCCGGATCGCCACCCACCAGCGCACCCCGCAGGGCACGTACAACGTCCTCCTCCTCGGCGTCCGCCGCATCCGGCTCGGCGACGAGCTGCCGCCGACACGGCCGTTCCGCATGTTCGAGGCGGAGATCCTCGCCGAGGAGGATCCGGCGCTGGCCAGCGCCGCCGCCAAGGGGCTGCAGGCGCGCCTCCTCGACGCGTTCAAACGCGCCCTGCCGCGCCTCCCCGATGCCCAGGGCCAGCTCGACCAACTCCTCGGCAGCCAGATCACCCTCGGGATGCTCACCGACATCGTCGCCTACACCCTCGAGATCGACGTCGGTTGGAAGCTGCGGCTGCTGGCGGAGACCGACGCCGTGAAGCGCTGTGCGATCCTGCTGGAGGCCATGCAGGCGCGGGAGCGGGGCCCGCGCCCGTTTCCACCACCGTTCAGCGTCAACTGAGGCGGCCGGCGAAGTCGCCGGCGACGCCTTGTTCGGCGTTGTAGACTCGTCGCATGACACAATCCCCGTCCGCCCAGCAGTCGTCGGCCCCCGGCCAGCTCCCTGGGAGCGTGGACCACGCCCGGATCGAGCGCGCCGTCCGGGAGATCCTCCTCGCCGTCGGCGAGGATCCCGACCGCGAGGGCCTGCTGCAGACGCCGGCCCGGGTGGCGCGGATGTACGCCGAGTTGTTCGGCGGCCTCCGCCAGGATCCGCGCGTCCACCTCCGCACGGCGTTCACCGAGAAATACGACGAGCTGGTCCTCGTCCGGGACATCGACTTCCATTCGATGTGCGAGCACCATCTCCTCCCCTTCATGGGCAAGGCCCACATCGGCTATCTCCCCGACGGCCGCGTCCTGGGGCTGAGCAAGCTCGCGCGGATCGTCGAGGTCGTCGCGCGGCGGCCGCAGGTGCAGGAGCGGCTCACGGAGACGATCGCCGACTTGCTCGAGGAGGATCTCGGCGCCAAGGGGGTGGCGGTCGTCGTCGAGGCGACCCACACCTGCATGACGATCCGCGGCGTCCGCAAGCCCGGCAGCCTGTGCGTGACGTCGGCGATGAAGGGCTTGTTCCGCGCCAACGTCTCGAGCCGCGCCGAGGTGCTCGCGCTGATCCACGGGCGCGCGTCGTCATGAGCGATGCCGGCGGCGGCGCGGCGGCCGCGGACGGACGAAAAGGCGAGGCGACGGCACGATGAACCTGCTGGTCGACTTCCTCCTCCGCACCGGCTTCGGGATGGCACTCGGGCTGGTGCTGACGCCGGCCGCCGCGGTGCCGGCGGGATTCTTCCGCGTCAACCTCCTGGTGATCATGGGAGGGGCGACGTTCGCGGCGCTGGCCCTGGCCGGCGCCGGGGCGGAGTGGCTCCTTCCCGCGGCCGCGGCGGTGATCGCCTGGATCGGCGGGATCCTCTGGCTCGCCGGTCGCACGCGCGGCGGCATCGTCGCCTGCCTGGCGTGCATGAAGCTCCTGGCGACGGCGACCCTGCTCCGCGGAGGGTGGACGGAGGGACCGGTGGCCCTCGTCTCGGGGGCCCTCGTCGGCCTCACGCTCCACGCCATGCTCCTCGGCCACTGGTACCTCAACGCCCCGGGGATGCGCGTCGACGTCCTCCGCCGGATGATCGACGTCGCCCTCGTCGCCTGGGGGATCGAGGCGTGCGTGGCCCTCCCCGGCCTGCTCGGGATGCTCGCCACCGTCTCCTCGTCGCAGCCGCCCGATCGGGCCACGCTGGCGCTCGAGGCTTTGCGCGGGATCGGTGGGATCGTCGGCCTGCCGGTGCTCCTGGTGATGAGCCGGCAGACGCTCGCCATCCCCAATACCCAAAGCGCCACCGGAATCCTCTACGTCGCCTGCCTGGCGGCGATCACCGGCGACCTCGCCGCCCGGCTCCTGGCGCTGCCGACCGCGGTCGCGTGAGCGGTCGGGCCCCTTCCGTGCGGTCGTCCGGGGCCCAGGCCCCCGGGAGGGGAGCGCAGGCCGGGGGCCGACGCCCTGCTACGATCGCCGTATGCGTGTCGCCTACACCTGCCCTTCGTGCCATGCCGCCGTCGTCGCCGACGTGCCGGAGCCCCTGGGCCCGATCGGTTGCCCGGCGTGCGGCGGCCGGCTCGTGCCACCGGCCGATGCTGTCGTCGGCGGCAGCGCCGATGGCCTGGCGCAGGTCTCGCGCTGCCTGGTCTGCCCGAGCGCCGATCTTTTCGTGCGCAAGGATTTCCCCCAGCGGCTCGGCGTCGGGATCGTCGTCGCCGGGCTGGCGGGGAGCTGCCTCGCCTGGGCGTGGCGCGACATGTGGCTGACGTTCGCGATCCTGTTCGGCACGGCGCTGGTCGACGTCGTGCTGTTCTTCGTCGTCCCCGACTGCCTCGCCTGCTACCGCTGCGGGGCCCGCTACCGGGGTGCCGGCCGGGGCCGGTTCGGAGGGTTCGACCTCGAGACCCACGAACGGCACCGGCAAACCGTGGCCCGGCTCCGCGAGGGGGCACGCCAGCCCGCTCCCCGGGAATCCCCGCGCCCCTGACGTTCGCCCCCCGGCAGCCCCATGGACCTCGAGCGGCAACGGATCGCGGAAGATCTCCGGGGCGTGGTCGCCGGCGAGGTGCTCTGCGACGCCCCGGCGCGGAGCCTCTACGCCACCGACGCGAGCCTGTTCGAGGTCTGGCCGCTGGCGGTCGTCAAGCCGCGCTCCACCGCCGACGTCGCCGCCACGGTCCGCTGGGCGGCGGAGAACGGCGTGCCGGTCCATCCCCGCGGGGCGGGCACGAGCCTCTGTGGTGGGGCGCTGGGGCCCGGCGTCGTTATCGACTGCTCGGCGCACCTGCGGCGGGTCGTCTACACCGGCGCCGACACGATCCGCGTCCAGGCCGGCGTCGTCGCCGGCCACCTCGAACAGCACCTCGCCCGGGTCGGCCGCTGCTTCGGCCCCGATCCCCCCAACCCGTGGGTGACGACGGTCGGCGGGATGATCGGCCGCGACGTCTCCGGCAGCCGGCTGCCGCGCCACGGCTCCGTGCGGTCCCGGCTCCGTGCCGCCGAAGTGGTTCTCGCCGACGGCACGATCGTCGAATTCACGCCGGTCGGCGAAGCTGCCGCCGCGGCGGCCACGGAGGGGCCGGCGGCTCTGGCCGCCGGGGTGGCGCGGGTGATCGCCGGATCGCGCGCGGTGATCGAGCGCGACCAGCCGGCCGGGCGCCGGTCGCACGGCGGCTACCGGCTCGCCGACGTGGTGCACGACGGCGTCGTCGACCTGCCGCGGCTGCTGGGAGGGGCGGAGGGAACGCTCGGGATCGTCACCGAGGCGACGCTGGCGACGGCTGTGGCCGATCCGGGGAGTGCCGTGGCGCTGGTGCTGTTCGAGTCGCTCGACGCCGCCGCGCGGGCCGCGCTGCGGCTGGCACCGCTCGGGCCGAGTGCCTGCGACCTGTTCGACAAGCGCCACCTGGCGCTGGCCCGCGACGCGCGCGTGGCCTTCGAGTTGCTCATCCCCCCGGTCGCCGACGCGGGGCTGCTGGTGGAGTTCTCCGCGCCCGATCCGCGCGCGGCCGCGGGCCGGCTCGAGGAGGCGATCCGCCTCGTCGACGGGCCGCGGAAGCTGTGCATCGACGTCCGCCGCGCCGAGGACGCCGCCGACGTCGCGCTGTTCTGGGATCTGTCCCGGCAGGTGGTGTCGACGCTCCACGGGGTCCGCGGCGCGGAGCGGCCCGTGCCGTTCGTCGAGGACATCGTCGTCCCGCCGGCGGAGCTGCCGGAGTTCCTCCGCCGGATGCAGGCGCTGCTCAAGCAGCATGCCGCCACGGTGATGCTGTTCGGCCACGCGGCGCACGGCCAGCTCCATGTCCGGCCGTTCGTCGATCCACGCGCCCCGCAGCGCCTCGTGCCGCTCGCCGAGGCGCTGTACGCCGAGGTCTTCGCGCTCGGCGGCACCGTCGGCGGCGAGCAGGGGCTGGGCCTGTCGCGGACGCCGTTTTTCCGCCACGGGTTCCCCGAGCTGGCCGCGGTCGGCGACCGGATCAAGGCGCTGTTCGACCCCTCGGGAATCATGAACCCGGGGCGCGTCGCGGGCCCGGCGGCGGAGGCATTTCCGTTCCGCACGCTCCCCGATCCGGCGGCCGGTCCGCCGCCGGCCGCCACGGCGGCGGCGCTGCCGGTGCTCTCGTGGAGCGCCGCCGACCTGCTCGCGGAGGTCGAGGCCTGCAACGGCTGCGGGAGCTGCCGTGGCGAGTCGCCGCTGCAGCGGATGTGCCCGCGCTTCCGCGAGCATCCCGGTGAGGAGGCCTCGCCGCGCGCCAAGGCGAACCTGCTGGCGGCGATCGTCTCCGGGCGCGTCGACAAGCGCACCGTGGCAGGGGAGGCGGTGTCGGCGATCGCCGATACCTGCTTCCACTGCCACCAGTGCACCAGCGGGTGCGCCGCCGGTGTCGACATCCCGGCACTGGTCACGGAGATCCGCGGGGCCCACGTCGCCGCCAACGGCCTCGGCGTCACCGATTGGCTGCTGTCGCGGATCGACGGCGTGTCGGCCCTCGGCGGCCGGATGGCGCCGCTGGCCAACGCGCTGCTCGAGAGCCCGCGGGCCCGCTGGCTGGCGGAGAAGCTCCTCGGCATCGCGATGGGGCGGAAGCTGCCGCCGTTCACCGGCAACCGCACGCTCCGCTGGGCGGCGGGGCGCGGGCTGACGCGCCCCTCGCGCCGCGGCGGGCCGCGCGTGCTGTTGTTCCTCGACACCTTCGCCCGCCGCCACGATCCGGAGCTCGCCGAGGCACTGGTGGCGCTGCTCGAGCGGAGCGGCGTCGGGGTGTTCGTCGATCCCCGGCAGGTGTCGGCCGGGATGCCGCTGATCGCCGCCGGCGACGTCGCCGCGGCGCGGCGGGTGGCGACGCGGAACGTGCGGATCCTCGCCGAGGCGGTCCGCCTCGGCTACCGGATCGTGTGCCCCGAGCCGGCCGCGGTGACCTGCATCCGCCACGACTACCCGCGGCTCGTCGACGACGAGGACACGCAGCGCGTCGTCGCCGCCACCTGCGACGCGGCGACGTTCCTCTGGGAACTGCACCGCGACGGGCGGCTCCCGGCCCCGGTCCGTCCGCTGGCGCAGCGCGTCCTGTACCACGCCCCGTGCCATGTGCGCGTCGCCGGCGTGGCCAGCCCCGCCGAGCAGCTCCTCCGCCTCGTGCCCGGCCTGTCGGTCGACGCCACCGACCGCGGCTGCTCGGGGATGGCCGGCACCTTCGGCCTCGCCCGCCGCCACTACCGGACGAGCCTGCGGATCGGCCGCGGGCTGTTGGCCGCCGTCCGCTCCGGGACGGTCGACATCGGCGCTACCGACTGCTCCGCCTGCCGGATACAAATGGAGCAGTCGACGCCGAAGCCGACCGTCCACCCGGTGAAGCTCCTGGCCCGCGCGTGCGGCGTCGTCTCCGATGACGGCCCGTCGGGTCGGTCCTGATCGGGGCACGGCGCCCAACCCGCAGCCAGCGATGCCCCAGCCCGCCACGCCCCTCGAGTCCGCCGCCGCGCCCGAGGCCGGGCCGACGGTCGTCGTCGAACTGTTCGCCGGCATCGCCGCCGCCGCCGGCTGCCGCCGTGTCGCCATCCCCTGGACCGACGGCGACGTCGGCGCGCTGCGCCGTGCCCTCGAACGGCGCTACCCGGCGCTGGCGCCGTTGCTCGCCCGCAGCGCCTTCGCCCACGGCGATCGGTATGCGGCCGACGACGAGCGCGTCGCCCCCGGCGCGACGGTGGCGGTGATTCCGCCGGTAAGCGGAGGCTGACATGGCAGCGCGAGGGACTGCGGAGCCGATCCCGGCCGCCACGGGGGCGCGGCTCCACGTCCGGCTCGCCGCCGTGCCGCTCGTGGTCGACGCCGTCCGCGCCCTCGTCGCCGACCCGGGCGCCGGGGCGACGGTCGTGATGGTCGGCTCGACGCGCGAGGCGACCGGAGCCGAGTTGACCGCGGCGCTCCACTACGAGGCCCACGAGGCCCTCGCCCAGCGCCTCCTCGAGGGGATCCTCGCGGCCGCGGCCGCCGCCCACTCGCTCGCCGCCGCGGCCGTCGAGCACCGCCTCGGCCGGGTCGCCGTCGGCGAGGCGAGCATCGTCGTCGCGGTCGCCGCCGCGCACCGCAGCGCCGCGTTCGCGGCCGCCGAGTGGATCGTCGACGAGGTGAAGCGCACGGTGCCGATCTGGAAGTGCGACGAGGCCCCCGACGGCAGCCGGCGCTGGGCCCATCCCGGCGACCTCCGCGCCGTCGTCGCCGGGGAGGTTCGATGAGCGTGCCGGCGCCGGCCGCGACCGCGGGGCTCGTCGACGCTTTCGGCCGCGTCCACACCGACCTGCGCGTCAGCGTCACCGACCACTGCAATCTGCGCTGCAGCTACTGCATGCCACTCGACGCCCGGTTCCGGCCGGCGGCCGAGCTGCTCAGCTTCGCCGAGATCGAGCGCGTGGTGCGCGTCGCATCCGAGTTGGGGATCCGCACGCTGCGCCTCACCGGCGGCGAGCCGCTCCTGCGGCCGGGGATGCCGGAATTGGTCGAACGCCTCGTGGGGATCGCCGGGATCGAGGAGGTCGCCCTGTCGACCAACGGCCTGCTCCTCGCCGATCAGGCCGCGGCCCTCGCCGCCGCCGGCCTCGCCCGGCTCAACGTCAGCCTCGACGCCCTCGATCCGCAGGTGTTCGCCGCCGTCGCCAGGCGCCCCGGGTTGGAACGCGTCCTCGAGGGGTTGGCCGCGGCGCGCCGCGCCGGCTTTCGCGACATCTGCATCAACGCCGTCTCGATCCGCGGGCTCACCGAAGGGGAGATCGTGCCGTTGGCCAGGCACTGCCGCGCCGCCGGGCTGCACCTGCGGTTCATCGAGTTCATGCCGCTCGACGGCGAGTCGGCTTGGTCGGGGGCGCAGGTCCTCGGCGGTGCCGAAGTCCGCGCCATCCTGGCGCGCGAGTTCGGCGCGCTCGAGCCCCTCCCGGCCGGCGATCCCGGCCAGCCCGCGGTCGACTACCGCTATCCCGACGGGGGGACGGTCGGGTTCATCGACCCGGTCAGCGCTCCGTTCTGCGGGCGCTGCGACCGCCTCCGGCTCACCGCCGACGGCCAGTTCCGCAACTGCCTGTTCTCGACGACCGAATGGGACGCCCGTGCCGTCCTCCGCGCGGCGCACCCGCCGGCCGACGAAGCCGCGCTCCTCGCCACGCTGCTCCGCGACTGCGTCGCGGCGAAGCGCGCCGCCCATGGCATCGGCACGCCGTCGTTCGCCCGCCCCGAGCGCGCGATGTACCAGATCGGAGGCTGAGATGACCTCCCCGCCGCGCCGCTACCTCGACAACGCCGCGACCGGCTGGCCGAAGCCGCCGGAGGTGGTCGCGGCCATCGTCCGGGCGATGACCGAGGTCGGGGCGACCGCCGGGCGCGGCGCCTACCGCTCGGCACTCGAGGCGACGGCGCTCCGCGACCGTGCCCGCCGCGCCGTGTCGGGGCTGCTCGGCGCCGATCCGGCGCGCGTCGTGCTCTCCACCGGGGCGACGGTGGCGCTCAACGTCGCCTTCCACGGCCTGCTCCAGCCCGGCGACCATGTCGTCGCCACGGCCGCCGACCACAACGCCACCCTCCGGCCGCTCGAATGGCTCCGCGCCCGGGGGATCATCGACCTGTCGATCGTCCCCTGCGACGGCTCCGGCCGCGTCGACCCGCGCGCCGTCCGGCTGGCGTGGCGGCCGGCGACGCGACTCCTCTCCTCGAGCCTGGTGTCGAACGTCACCGGCGTGCGCCAGGATCTCGCGGCGCTGTCGCGCGTCGTCCGCGAGCACGACGGCCTGTTCGTCGTCGACGCCGCGCAGGGGGCGGGGCTCGTGCCCCTCGACGAGATCGCCGCGGTGGCCGACGTCGTCGCCGCCGCCGGACACAAGTGGCTCCAGGGCCCCGGCGGCACCGGCTGGCTGTGGGTCCGCGAGGGCCTGGAGCCGGAAGCGCTCGTCCAGGGGGGCACGGGGACGGCGAGCACCTGCCTCGACATGCCCGGGGCGCTCGTCGAGCGCCTCGAGGCGGGCAGCCCCGACGTGCCGGCGCTGGCGGGCTTGGCGGCGGGGATCGAGTGGCTCGCGCGTCACGGCACCGCGGCGGTCGCGGGCCACGCCCGGGCGCTGGCGGCGGCGGCCGCGGAGCGGCTGGCGGCGCTCCCCGGCGTGCGCGTCGTCGCGGTGCCCGACGGGGCGCCGATTGTGAGCTTCACCGTCGCCGACTATCATCCCGCCGATGTCGCCGCGCTGCTCGAGCAGATCGCCGGCGTCGAGGCCCGGGCGGGTTTCCACTGTGCGGCCCTCGTCCACCGCCACCTCGGCACCGCCGACGGCGGGACGGTGCGCGTCAGCTTCGGGCCGTTCAACGGACCGGCCGACGTCGCCGCGGTGGTCGGTGCGGTGGCCGCGGTGGTCGGTGCGGCGGGCGACGGGCACGACGACGGGATCTCCCTCACGAGGCCGGCATGGCAGACATGAAACGCGAGGCGGCGGAGCCGTGGTACGCGGGGGGGCTGCGCTTCCGCTGCACGCAGTGCGGCGATTGCTGCACCGGCGCCGAGGGCTACGTGTGGGTCAACCAGGAGGAGATCGACGCGATGGCGCGGCGCTTGTCGTTGACCAGCGTTGAGTTCGAGGCCCGCCACGTGTACCGCGTCGGGATCCGCCGCTCGCTCAAGGAGCGCCCCGGCGGCGACTGCGTGCTCCTCGACGCGACGACGCGGAAGTGCACCGCCTACGAGGAGCGGCCGCGGCAGTGCCGGACCTGGCCGTTTTGGGACTCGAACCTCCGCACCCCCGACGACTGGGCCGACGCCGCCGCCGCCTGCCCGGGGTGCAACCATGGGCAGCTCGTGCCCCTCGAGACGATCCGCGAGCAGGCGGCGAAAATCCGGCTGTAACTTTCGGTGGACAAAGCCCTCCGTGGCCTTTGTCCACTCAGGCGACCGCGGGAAACGCCGAGGGTTTCCCTGGTCGCCGTCGGCCGCATCCAGCGGCCGATCACTTTTTCCACGGGCTGCGAGCAGCACGGTCATCGTCGGGTGGCCGGCCAACGGGAGAGCCGCGATGCGCGCACGACGGGTGGGAGCAACGGTCGGGTTGGCGTGGGCACTCGTCTGGTGGGGTGCGGCAGCCGCCGACGACGAGCCGGCGCGGCCCCTCGGCGGCCACCTGCTGACGCCCTTTGCCGCCGATGTCGACCCCGCCGCGGTGTTGCCTGAGTATCCGCGGCCGCAGCTGGCCCGCCCGGAGTGGCAGAACCTCAACGGCCACTGGGACTACTGCATCCGCCCCCGCGCCGTCGGCGACGCGGCCGGGTTCGTCGCCGAGGGCACGATCCTCGTCCCGTTTCCGGTCGAGTCGGCGCTGAGCGGCGTCCGCCGGACCGTCGGGGCGGGGCGCGAGGTGGTGTACCGGCGGAGCTTCTCGGTGCCGGAGGCGTGGAGCGGCCGCCGCGTGCTCCTCCACTTCGGCGCCGTCGATTGGGAAGCGCGCGTGTTCGTCGACGGGGCCGAGGTCGGCAGCCACCGCGGCGGCTACGACCCGTTCTCGTTCGACATCACGGCGCTCCTCGCCGCCCGGCCGGGGGCGGCCCACGAGCTGACCGTCGTCGTCCACGACCCGACCGACGCCGGGCCGCAGCCGCGCGGCAAGCAGCTCTCCAAGCCGGAGGGGATCTGGTACACGCCGGTGACCGGGATCTGGCAGACGGTGTGGCTCGAACCGGTCCCGGCGGAGCGGATCGAGCGCGTCCGGGTCGATCCCGACCTCCCCGGCAGCCGCGCGCGGGTGACCGTCGGCCTCGCCGGCGGCGGTGCCGCGGGGCGGCGCGTGCGCCTCGTGGCGGGGGGCGGGCGGTGGCGCGCCGAGGGGCCGGCCAACGCCCCGCTCGACCTGGCCGTGCCCGGATTCACCCCCTGGTCCCCCGAGACTCCGGCGCTCGAAGACCTCACCGTCGAGCTCCTCGACGGCCAGCGCGTCGTCGACTCCGTGGCGAGCTGGTTCGGGATGCGCTCCGTGGCCCTCGGCCGCGACGCCAACGGCATGGTCCGGATCCTCCTCAACGGCACGCCGACGTTCCTGTTCGGCCCGCTCGACCAGGGCTGGTGGCCCGACGGCCTCTCCACCGCGCCGACCGACGCGGCGCTGCGCTCCGACCTCGAGGTCACGCGCCGCCTCGGCTTCAACCTCGTCCGCAAGCACGTCAAGGTCGAGCCGGCGCGGTGGTATCACCACTGCGACCGGCTCGGGCTGCTCGTCTGGCAGGACATGCCCAGCGGCGATGCCAACCAGCCCTGGCCGCGCGACGGCACCGAGGGGACGCGCTCGGCCGAATCGACGGCGATCTTCGCCCGCGAGCTCGACGCCCTGCTGACGGCACGCGGCGGCGACACCTGCATCGTCGCCTGGGTGCCGTTCAACGAGGGGTGGGGCCAGGCCGAGACGGTGCGCTGGACGCGCTTCGTCAAGGAGCGCGACCCGGGCCGCCTGGTGATCTCGGCCAGCGGCGGCAACGACTTCGGCGTCGGCGACGTCCGCGACATCCACTTCTACCCGCAGCCCGAGTTTCCCCCGGCTGAGGACCGCCGCGCCAGCGTGCTCGGGGAGTATGGCGGTCTCGGCCTGCCGCTGGCCGGCCACACCTGGCAGGGGGAGAAGAACTGGGGCTACCGGCAGTTCGCCGACCGGGCCACGCTCCAGGAGACCTACCTCAAATACCTCGACGCGCTCCGCCCGATGGTCGAATCGCACCTCGCCGCCGCCGTCTACACGCAGACGACCGACGTCGAGATCGAGGTCAACGGCCTGATGACCTACGACCGCGAGGTGGTCAAGTTCGACGCCGACACGCTCGCCGCCGCCCACCGCCGCCTGCGATCCGCGTCCGCCGTGCTCACGCCGCGGCAGCGCGTGGCCGCGGCGGTGCTCGCCTGGTGGCGCTTCGAGGAGGGAACGCCGGGGGAGCCGCTGCCGTTCGACCGCGAAGCCCGCGACGGTGTCGCCGTCCGCGACTCCGGCGCCCACCGCAACCACCTCTACGCCTACGGCCGCGACAACGCGCCGCTGGCCGGTGTGGCCGTGCCCGCCGCCACCGTCCCGCAGCCGGGGGTCGCCAACCGCGGCGTCCTCGACGACTCGGCGGCGCTGGTCGCCGGGCTGACGCGCGACCTGTACACCGACCCGGGCCGCTCGCAGACCCACATGGACGCCGTCGACTCGTTTCCGTTCACGTCGTTCACGATCGAGCTGTCGGTCCGTCCGGTGGAGATCGGCCCGGTGCAGACGCTGCTCGGCAAGGACGGCCGGCCGACCGGGGCGCCGGCGGCGCCGTTCCAGCTGTTTCTCGCGCCCGACGGCCGCCCGACGGTCGAGCTGGTCGACTCGTCGGGGGCGATCCGCAGCCTCGTCGGGGCCGCGCCGCTCCCGGTGGGGGAGTGGCGGCACCTCGCCGTCGTCAGCGACGGCGCCGTCCTGCGGCTGTTCGTCGGCGCCGGCACCGGCTACGCGCCGGCGGGCGAATGCGAGATCCGGGGCGGGATCGTCCCCGGCTTCGGCACCTGGACGGTTGGCCGCGGGTTCGACGCGGGGAAGCTGGCGCGCGACGCCCGGGCCCTGATCGACGAGGTCCGGATCAGCACCCGCAGCCTGCCGGTCGAGAGTCTGCTGTGGAGCCCGAGTGCCGAGTGAGACTCGACGGCGTCGTCAGATGATTCCGCCGTGGGTGCGGAATGGCGTCATGTGCGACGGCTGGTCGAGAAACCAGATCCGTTCCCATTCGTCGGCGATCGCGCGGAGGTCTTCGGAGGTGAAGATCAGCTGCTGGGCCCGGCGGATCGGATCGCCGGAGTAGATCGGGATCAGGCATCCCGTCGTCGTCGCGAGGAGCAGGGCGGCGACGACGAGCAGGCCGGGCGACAGGCGCGTGCGCGCCGTCGACCCCGCTCCCCCCGATACGCGCCGGGCACCGTGGACACGTGCACCCCGACTGCCCTCGGAACGGTTCATCGTCCTGTCCTCCATGACCGTTGACGAGCCGGTGTGTAGCGGAAGGGGACTCCCCTCCACCAGCCCGACCTACGCCATCCCGAACCACCGTGCTGCCTGATCGCGGGAAGTGGCCTCATGCCCTCCCGTCGTCGCGGCCTTCCGAATCGACCCCGTTTGCCACCGCAGTCCCGTGCTCAGGTCCCGCCCTCGCGGGGCGGCGGAGCGGTGTCGGCTGCCCGGACATCGGTGGGATGGCCTGCGGCGAAACCTGTGGTCGCCGCCCCGCCCTCCGCCACCGCCGTGTCGAGCTGCCTGACGCGTTCCTCCATCTCCTTGCCCGGTTTGAACGTCACCACGTGCTTGGCCTGGACCGGCACGCGGGCCCCCGTGCGGGGGTTGCGGGCCATCCGGGCCTTGCGCTGCTTGATCTGGAACACGCCGAAGTTCCGCAGTTCGATCCGGCCGTCACGCACCAGGGTCTCGATCAGGGCATCGAAGGTCTTCTGGACCAGTTTCTTGGTGCGTAGCTGGGGGAGGTCGATCTGTTCGGCGATCGAACGGACGATGTCTTTCTTGGTCACGGCCGGGGCGCTCCCGTGTCACCGCCGTTCCGGAACCGCCCGAGAGGGGGGGAAGCGGGGGGAAACCCGTGGAAAATCGCCAGAAGCCTATTGTTTTCAAAGAGTTTTGTCAAAGTTCACCGCGCCGTCGGCCGCCTGGCCACGACCCGGTCTCACCTCTTCATTCGGCGTTACGACCGACAAACTTGAACTGATCGGTGCGACCGGTGCGGACGACCGCCGCGGGGCGTCGTTGCGGGGGCGACATGGGGCCCGACTGGCTACACTCCGGAGGCGTCCGGTCCGGGGTGAACCCGGGCAGTGCCTTTCCGGCCCGGTGTCGCCCGCTGGCCGTGCCCCGCTCCGTACCCCGCCCCGCCGCCGACCCGCCGCCATGGTTCCCCCCGCCGGGTCCCCTCCCGCCGCCTCGGCAGTCGATCTCGGCGTGGCGCTCGGCCGGCTGCGGCTCCCCAACCCGATCCTCGTCGCCTCCGGCACGTTCGGCTACGGCCGTGAGCTGGCGGCGCTGGTCGACCAGGCGCGGCTTGGCGGGGTGATCCCCAAGACGATCACTCCGCTGCCGCGCCGCGGCAACGCCCCGTGGCGGACCGTGGAGACGGCCGCCGGGCTGCTCAACTCGATCGGCCTCGACAACGACGGCGTCGAGGCGTTCGTCGCCCGCCAGTTGCCCTGGCTGGCGGCCTGCGGCGCGCCGGTGATCGTGAGCGTGGCCGGGGCGACCGCCGGCGAGTTCGTGGCGCTGGCGCGGCGCCTCGACGGGGTCGCGGGGATCGCCGCCCTCGAGCTCAACATCTCCTGTCCCAACGTCAGCCACGGCGTCGACCTCGGCACCGACCCGGCCGCCTGCCGGGCCGTCGTCGCCGGCGTCCGCGAGGCCACGAGCCTGCCGGTGCTCGCCAAGCTGACCCCCAACGTCACCGATATCGTCGCCGTCGCCCGCGCCGCCCGCGACGGCGGGGCCGACGCCGTCAGCCTCGTCAACACCCTCCAGGGAATCGCGGTCGACTGGCGGCGCCGGAGGCCGCTGCTCGGCAACGTCGTCGGTGGCCTGAGCGGCCCGGCGATCAAGCCGGTGGCGCTGCGCTGCGTGCACCAGGTGCACCGCGCCGTCGGCCTGCCGATCGTAGGCATCGGCGGCATCATGTCGATCGACGACGTGATGGAGTTCCTCGTCGCCGGCGCCAGCGCCGTCCAGATCGGCACCGCCAACTTCGCCGACCCGACGGCCTCGATCCGCCTCCTCGACGCCCTCCCCGGCGCATTGGCCGAGCTCGGTGCGCGCCATGTCGCCGAGGTCGTCGGCTCCCTCCGCCTGCCGGCCGCCCCCGCCCCCTGCCCGGCCCCCGTCCCCGAGGACGCCCCCGATGCCCGCTGAGTCGACCGCCGCGCCCGCGCCCCCCGTCCGCGTCCTCTCCGGCATCCAGCCGACGGGGCGCTTCCACTGGGGCAACTACTTCGGCGCGATCCGGCAGTACATCGAGCTGCAGACCGCCGACGACGCGTTCTATTTCATCGCCGACCTCCACGCCCTGACCACCGTCCGCGAGCCGGCCCGGCTGCGGCAGCTCGTCCACGACGCCGCCGTCGACCTCATCGCCCTCGGGCTCGACCCCGACCGGGCGACGCTGTTCGTGCAGTCGGACGTGCCCGAGGTCACCGAGCTGACCTGGCTGCTCTTGACCGTGACGCCGATGGGCCTGCTCGAGCGCTGCCACGCCTACAAAGACAAGAAGACGCGCGGGCTGGCGGCCGACGCGGGCTTGTTCACCTACCCGGTCCTGATGAGCGCCGACATCCTCGCCTACGACGCCACCGTCGTCCCCGTCGGCGAGGACCAGGTCCAGCACGTCGAGGTCTGCCGCGACCTCGCCGGCACCTTCAACCATCTCTACGGCGACGTGTTCACGCTGCCGCGGGCCCGGCTCGTCGAGGCGGGGGCCCGCGTCCCAGGCACCGACGGCCAGAAGATGAGCAAGAGCTACGACAACACGATCGACGTCTTCGAGGACCTCGCCGTCCAGAAGAAGAAGATCATGCGGATCACCACCGATTCGCGCCCCATGGACCAGCCGAAGGAGCCGGACGGCGACCACCTCTTCGACCTGTTCGCGCTGGTCGCCGATCCCGCCGAGCGCGAGGCGATGGCGGCGCTCTACCGCCGCGGCGGGTTCGGCTACGGCGAGGTGAAGAAGGCGCTCGTCGACGCCGCCGCCCGCCACTTCGCCGCGGCGCGGCAGCGCCGCGATGAGCTGGAGCGCGATCCGGGGCGGATCGAGGCGATCCTCGCCGCCGGGGCGCGGCACGCGCGGGCGCAGGCCGGGGCGGTGCTCGACCGGGCCCGGCGCGCCTGCGGCCTGGGGCGGGGCGGGGCCGGGGCAGCGCCGCCGCGGGGGGAAGTATGAACGTCCTCGGGATCGGCACCGACATCACCGAGTGCCTGCGGATCGCGCAGATGATCGAGCGCCATGGCGAGCTGTTCGTCGGCCGTGTCTACACCCCCGCCGAGATCGACTACTGCCGCAGCCGCAAGCTCGCCACGCAGCACTTCGCCGGCCGCTGGGCCGCCAAGGAGGCGGTCCTCAAGGCGCTTGGCACCGGCTGGCGGCGCGGGATCAGCTGGCGCGACATCGAGGTCACGGCCGGCCCCGGCGGCCGCCCGCACACGGCGCTCTCCGGCGGCGCCGGCGACGTGGCGGCGCGCCTCGGGATCCGCTGTGTCCTGGTGAGCATCTCCCACTGCCGCAGCCACGCCACGGCGATGGCCGTCGCGCTCGACGAGCAGCCGACGACGTTCGCCGGCCCGCCGCCGTGGCTGGCGTAGGCGGCGCCGTCAGCCGGCGAATGGGGCGAGGGTGGCGACGCCCCCCTCCATCGTCAGCGCCGACAGCGGCGTGCCCTCGGCCACGGGCGTGACGCCGTCGCGCCGCGTGAGCGTGAGCTTGGTGTGGCCGGCGAGCTGGGCGGCCAGTTCGCGCTCGAGCTCCTTGCGGCGCGGCTCGGGGAGCTTGGCGAAGGCCTCGCGGCCCCGGCACTTGGGAAACGCCCGGCAGCCGAGCCACGGCCCGCGCTTGCCGTCGCGGAGGTTCATCATCTCGCCGCACTTCGAGCAGGCGATGTCGGTCACCAGCGGCGGTGGCGCGGGAAACTTGAGGTTCCCCTTGCGGTCGAGGTTGAGGATGAACGGCGGCGGTTCGGCGGCCGCCTCGGTGGCCTTCTTCCCCTTCGGCCGCGGCGGCCGCGGCTTGTCTTCGACGAGGAAGTCGCCGAACCGTCCCGTGCGCTTGACCATCGGCACGCCGGCCGGCGAGAGGAGGTCGATCTGCTCCGGGAGCAGCGGCCGGCGCTGGCGGTCGACCGGCATCGCGAACGTGCAGGCGGGCTTCTCCTTCAGCTTCGCCACGCGGGCCGGCTTCGCCCCCTTGCGCGCCGGCTTCGCCGCCGCGGCCGGGGCCTCGACGATCTTCTCGTTGTAGCCGGAGCAGGAGAGAAACTCCCCCTTGCCGCCGAGCCGGTACTCGAGCCGGCGGCCGCATTCCGGGCAGGCGTAGGGGGAGGGATCCGACTTGGCCTTCTCGTGGGCCTGCGTCATCGCCTCGTCGAGCTTCGGGCAAAGCTCGTCGTGGAACTCGTGGAGCATCTCCGTCCACTTCTTCGTGCCCTGCGCCACCTGGTCGAGCTCACGCTCGATCTCGCGCGTGTAGCCGATCTCGATGAATTGGTCGCGGAATCCCCGCTTCAGAAACCCCGTCACCGCCTCGCCGATCGCCGTCGCGTGGAACCGCCGGTCGGTTTGGGTGACGTAGCCGCGGTTCTCGATGACGTTGATGATGCTGGCGTAGGTCGAGGGGCGGCCGATCCCCTCCTCCTCCATCTTCTTGACGAGCGTCGCCTCGGTGTAGCGCGGCGGCGGCGCCTGGAACTTCTGCCGCGGCTCGATCGCCAGTGGCGCCAGGCTGGCCCCCTTGTCGAACGCCGGCAGCACCTGGTCGCCGTCGTCGCGCGGCGTGCCGCTGACGGCGTAGAAGCCGTCGAAGCGCAGCACGCGCCCCGTGGCCTTGAACACCGCCCCGGTGTCGCGGTCGCCGCGCCGCATCCGGACCGCGGTCGAGTCCCACTCGGCGTCGGTCGACTGGCAGGCGACGAAGCACTGCCAGATCAGCCGGTACAGCCGGTTCTGCTCGTCCGAGAGCGCCGCCGCGATCCGGTCGGGGTCGCGGAAGGCGTCGGTCGGCCGGATCGCCTCGTGGGCTTCCTGGGCGCTCTCGTTGGAGCTGGCGTACATCCGCGGCTTCTCCGGCACGTAGGCCGAGCCGTGCTTCTCGTCGAGGTACCGCCGCGCCATCTCGACCGCCTCGCGCGAGAGGTTGGTCGAGTCGGTGCGCATGTAGGTGATCAGGCCGACCCGGCCCTCACCGGGGATGTCGATCCCCTCGTAGAGCTGCTGGGCGATCCGCATCGTCCGGTCGGTCGACATCCCCAGCCGGCTCGACGCGGCCTGCTGGAGGGTGCTGGTGATGAACGGCGGAAACGGCCGCGACCGGGTGCGCGTGACGTCGATCGACTCGACGGTGTAGCGGGCGGCGGGATCGGGGCGGCCGACGAGGCGGACGACGTTGCGGCCGCGCCCCTTGGCCGATTCGTCGGTCTCGCGCACGACCTCGATCGCCGTCAGCCCGGCCGCCTCGGCGGCGGCCCGCGCTTCGCCGGCGATGTCGACGTCGTCGGTGCTCTCGGCCTCGATCTTCACCGGCCGGCCGCCGACCTCGACGAGGTCGCAGGTCAAGCTCCGCTGATCGGCGAGCCAGGCCATCCGCTCGCGCACCAGCGGCGGCCGGCCGCGCTCGTCGCGCTTGGCCATGAACGCGTTCCACTGCTCGTGGAGCCGCGGCCCCGCGGCGACGTCGAACGTCATCAGCCCGGTGATCTCCCACGACTCGGCCGGCGTGAAGGCGCGGATCTCCTGCTCGCGCTCGACCACGATCCGCGTCGCCACGCTCTGCACGCGCCCCGCGGAGAGGCCTCCGGCGACCTTCTTCCAGAGGATCGGCGACACCCGGTAGCCGACGATCCGGTCGACGATCCGCCGCGCCTGCTGGGCCTCGACGCGCGGCATGTTGATCGCCCGGGGTGCCTGGAAGGCGCGCTGGACCTCGGCCTTGGTGATCGCGTCGAACGTCACGCGCTTGGCGCGGGCGGGATCGACCCCGAGGACCTGCGTGAGGTGCCAGGCGATCGCCTCCCCCTCGCGGTCGAGGTCGGTGGCGAACCAGACGTCGCTGGCCCCCTTGGCGAGCTTGCGGAGCTCGGTCACGGTGCGCGTCTTGTCGCTGTCGATCTCGTAGGTGGGGGTGAAGTCGTGGTCGAGGTCGACGCCCGGGACCGGCTGCTTCGAGCCCTTGGGCGCCTTGCTCGGCAGGTCGCGGATGTGCCCGATCGACGCCTTCACGACGAAGCCCGGGCCGAGGTACTTCTCGATCGTCTTCGCCTTGGCGGGGCTCTCGACGATCACGAGTTGGTAATCGCCGGTGGGCGGGCGGACGGCGTCGTCGCCGGCCCCGGAAGCACGGCGCCGGGTCGGGAAAGGTTTCTTGGCCATGGCAGGGGATGGGGAGAGGGGGTGGGGATCCCCTGGGGCACGGTTCCGGGATTGGCGCCCGGAGGGGCCGACCTACAATCGTCGGCCTGTTTGGAGGGCTCCGACAGCGTTACCCTGCCCTCTCTTCCCTTGTCAAGCCTCGGCGGTGTTCCAGCCGGGGTGGAGCCCTCGTCGTATGGCCCTGCCGCTCAAGAGTTTCCGGAAACACCAGCACTGGATGCTGGTGTGCCTGGCGATCATGGCGATGATCGCCTTCTTCGTCCTGCCCCCGTTCCTCCAGATGGGGGCCGGCGACGGCAGCCCGAGGGGCGAGGCGGTGGCGGCGACCTGGTCGGGGGGCACGGTCCACATCGGCGACCTCCAGCGGATGCTGGGGATGAACATCGCCACCAACCAGTTCCTCGGGATGGCCGCGGCCGCCGCCGGGCGCGACCCACGGCAGATGCCTGACTTCGCCCCGCTCGACGAGCGGCAGATCCTCCAGCGGATGGTGGTCGTCGAGGAGGCGAAGCGCAACGGCATCGACCTCAGCGACGACGCGGTCAATCGCTTCCTCCGCGAGTGGACCGGCGACCGGGTACGCCCCGAGCAATTCGCGCAGATCATGTCGCGGCTCCGGATCGGCGACATGCCCGTCAACGAGCGCGACCTGTTCGACGCCGTGCGGCGCGAGCTGATCGCGCGGACGCAGTTCGGGCTCTTCGAGCGCAGCCTGGGAAGCGATCCGCCGGGCTGGCGCTGGGACTCCTTCCGGCGGCTCCGCCAAGAGGCGACCGTCGAGCTGGTAACCGTGCCCGTGGAGAGCGTCGCCGACGCCGTGGCGCTCCCCGACGCCGCGAAGCTGAAGTCGTTTTTCTCCACCTACCGCGACGCCTTCCCGCGGGCACGGAGCGCCGACCCGGGGTTTCGGCAGCCGCGCCGCGTGCGCTACGAATACCTGATGGCGAAGCGCGAGACGTTCGAGAACGAGGAGAAGGCGAAAGTCACCGACGACGAGATCGCCGCCTACTACGAGAAGAACAAGACGACGCTGTTCCGTGCCCGCCCCGCCGCGAGCGTGCCCTCCACCGAGGCCACGCCCCCCGCGGCGCCGGAGGCCGCGCCGCCCGCCGCCGCTCCCGAGGCGACCCCGCCGGCCGCGCCCGCCGAGCCGGCGCCCGCTGCAGAACCCGCGCCGGCCGTGCCCGCCGCCGACGCGCCGGCCGCCGAACCGGCCGCCGCCGACAAGCCGGCCGAGCCACCGGCCGACGCCCCCGCTCCGCCGGAGAGCGCCGGCGTGCAGCCGCGCCGCCTCCGCGCCGTCACCGTGGCGTTCCGCCAAGAGAGTGCCCCGGCCGCCGCTGCTGATGAGAAGCCCGCCGCGGATCCTGCGCCTGCTGATGAGAAGCCCGCCGCGGATCCTGCGCCTGCTGATGAGAAGCCCGCCGCGGATCCTGCGCCTGCTGATGAGAAGCCCGCCGCGGATCCTGCGCCTGCTGTGCCCGCAGCGGCCCCCACCGCGCCTCCAGCCGAGCCGGCCCCCGCGGCTGCCGAGCCGGCTCCTGCCGCCCCGGCGCCGGCGGCGACCGAGACCGCGCCCGACGCGGCGCAGTTCGAGCCGCTCGACAAGGTCCGCGAGCGGATCGTCGAGACGCTGGCCCGGCAGAAAGCCGCCGACCGGATCGACACGCTCTTCAAGCTGATCGTCAGCGACCTCGCAGGCTACTCCCAGGATCGGGCGCTGTGGCAGGCCCAGGGGGGCAGTGCCGCGGCGGCGCCCGTTCCCCCCGATATCGACGCGATCGCCGTCCGCCAGGGCCTCGAGGCGGGGCGCTCCGACGGGCCGTTGGCGGCGGCCGCGGCCGTCGAGGCGGGCGGCCCGGCGCGGAGCTTCGAGATCGTCCCCGATCCGTCCAATCGCTTCGGCCGCCGCGACATCGGCTGGCTCGACATGATGTACGGCCCCGACACGGGGCTCTACCGGGCGATGACCAGCCGCGATTTCGAGGGCAACCGCTTTATCTCCTGGAAGACGGCCGACGAGCCCGACTACGTTCCGGAGTTCGACGAGGTCCGCCCCGAGGTGGAGCGCGCCTGGCGGATCGTCGAGGGGCGTGGGCTGGCGAAGCAGAAGGCCGAGGGGCTCGCCGAGAAGGCCCGGGCCGCCGGCAAGCCGCTCGCCGAGGTATTCGCGGGCGACAGCGCCGCGACCGTCTCCACCGTCGGTCCGTTCACCTGGCTCGAAGACACGTTCACCGGCGGCCAACCGACGCTCTCGCAGCCCGAGGGAGTGTCGATGCCGGGAGAGGAGTTCATGAGCGCGGTCCACGGCCTCGAGCCGGGGCAGGTGACGATCGCCTTCAACGAGCCGCGGACGGTCTGCTACGTGATCCGGCTGGTGTCGGTGGCCCCGGCAGAGGATGCCCTCCGCGAGGCGTTCGTCGCCGCCCGCAACGACCAGCGCTCGATCGCGATGGTCGCCCAGGACCAGTTGTTCCGTGCCTCCGACGCCTGGATCCGCGGGCTGGAGGAGCGCTACCGGCTGAACGTCAAGCTCCCCGAGCGGCGCTAGTGGACCGTCGGCCTGCGGGCGGTGCGCATTCCACGGACGCCCCGATTGATGGCCCCTCATAGACGCGTGTACACTCAGGGGCGTTCCGGCTGCCTGGGGCGTTTCCCGCGCGCGGAGGTCGGCGATGGATCCGTTTCGCATCTACGAAGAGCTGCGCGAGAGCCTCGGCGAGGCGGCGGCCCGTTCGTTGGCGGCGACGCTCGGCTCGATGTTCGACGAGCTGCGGGAGACGGTGACGAAAGACGACCTCCGCTCGCTCCGCGATGCGATCGACGCTGACCTGGCCCGCGTGTCGGGAACGCTCGTCAGTTTGGCCGATGCCCAGCGCCGCACCGATGAGCGGGTCGCGGAGTTGGCCGAGGCACAGGGGCGCACGGAAGCCAGGATCGCGGAGCTGGCCGAAGCCCAGCGCCGCACCGACGAGCGGGTCGGTGAATTGGCCGAAGCCCAGCGCCGCACCGATGAGCGGGTCGGTGAATTGGCCGAAGCCCAGCGCCGCACCGACGAGCGGGTCGGTGAATTGGCCGTGGCCCAGCGCCGCACCGATGAGCGGGTCGGTGAATTGGCCGAGGCCCAGAAGCGGACCGAGGAAACGCTCCAGCGCCTCTCGGTCCGCGTCGACAAGGTCGTCGGCGATTGCTTCGAGCAGAAGTTCCGCGACCGGCTGCCGGCCTATCTCGGATTGTTTCTCCGCCGTGCCCGTCTCGTCGACATCGGCGAGCTCATCGACCGGATCGAGTCGCGCGTGACCGACAGCGAGCTCACCGACCTGCTCCGGGCCGACGCGATCGCCTCGGGGGTGATCGGCGGCGAAGGGTTTCATCTGGTGATCGAGGCCTCGGTGACGGCCGACGCTGAAGACGTGATCCGCGCGAAGCGTCGGGCCGGTGTCCTCGAAAAGGCGGGGCTGCGGGTGATTCCGCTCGTCGCCTGCGAGGGGGCCGCGGAGGTCACGCGCCGCCAGGCGCGCGACGCCGATGTCCGGCTGTGGATCGACGGCGTCGCCGCCGACGCCGCGTAACGGCCTGTCGCTGCGGAAGGCAGGCGGCGATCGCGCCTTAGCCAGGGGAGCGAGACGGGGCCCTGCCGCCGGTTTTCCGCCGCGATTTTCCCGGGAGAAACAGCCTTTTTTCCCAGGCGGACCAAGCGGCGGTGTTGGTTTTCAAGGGGGGCATGGTGCAGGTCATGTTTCCCAAGAAGGCAGTTCCAGGAGAGAGGGATGTCACGGAGCCAGGGTCGCCAGCCGAGGCCCCCACATCTCATC
>VGZO01000047.1 GCA_016872555.1 Planctomycetota bacterium | reverse complement strand
ACCACGGGTGGCACGTCGGCAAGTCGATCGAGGTCGTGCCGCATCTCCGAGCGGCGTCGCCGGCTGCCCTGTACTGGACCGGTGAGGGGCGGAAGGTGCCGAAGATCCGGTTCCGCCGCGGGACGGTGGTGCACCGGCGAAAGCTGACTGCCGTGCCGACGGGCTTCGAGGGGGACGACGAGGAGTCGTGAGGGCGGGGCCGAAAACCCCAACAGGGCGACAAACGCAGTTCAGCCGCTTAAAAAGCGCTGTCCGGGCGGTGTCCACGAGGGCACCCGTCGCTACTCCTTGGGAGACGGGAATTTGTGACGCTGTCCCGTCTGTCCCGGGGTTTTCCACGGTGGAAATCGGCGGCCGGGGGAGGGGAGGAGGGAGGCGGCGATCAGCGGCTCGCGACCACCTGCTCAGGGCTATGCCGTCTCCGTCGTCGTGGCGTCATCGAAAGTCTCCTCCCACAAGCGGGCAACGACCTTCATAACGCCTGGATCAGGTTTTCGGATGCAGGCCAAAATGAACAGGGCCCGGCCCGCGGCCGGTCGGGGCCACGGAGGTCTTTTCCCCACATACAGAGCCGCGGATCGTCGATCGCTCTCGATAGCATGGGATTCCCAGGTCGAATACATTTCGGGTCCAAACTTCGCTGAATTGCCGTTCGGCGAGACGATCTCGATCGATCTTCTGCCACCTCACCCCGTCGATGACCGGAGACCGATGGCGACGATACCCGGTCTTCCCGACCCCTCCGTCGCCCGTCACCGGGTGCTGCTGATCGACGATCAGCGGCTGATCGGCGAGACGGTCCGCAAGATGCTCGCGGACCAGGCCGATCTGGCCTACGAGTTCTGCCACGACCCGGCCTCCGCTCCGGCGCTCGCCGATCGCTTCCGGCCGACGGTGATCCTCCAAGACCTCGTCATGCCCAACGTCGACGGGCTCGACATGGTCCGCGCCTTCCGCGCCGCCCCCGAGACCGCGGCCGTTCCGATCATCGTGCTGTCGGCCAAGGAGGAGGCGGTCGTCAAGGCGCAGCTGTTCGAGGCCGGTGCCAACGACTACCTCGTCAAGCTCCCCGACCGGATCGAGCTGGTCGCGCGGATCCGCGTCCACTCCGAGGCCTACGAGCGGCTCATCGAGCGCAACGCCGCCTACGCCGCGCTCGAGAAGTCGATCGCCGACCTGGCTGCCGAAAAGGAGAAATCGGAGCGGCTGCTGCTGAACATCCTCCCCGCCGAGATCGCCGACCGGCTGAAGAACGGCGGCGGCACGATCGCCGACCACTTCGACAGCGTCTCGGTGCTGTTCGCCGACCTGGCCGGGTTCACCGAGTATTCGCAGCGTGCCGACGCCGGCAGCCTCGTGGCGATGCTCGACGAGGTGTTTTCCGCGTTCGACGCCCTGGCCCTCGAGCACGGCGTCGAGAAGATCAAGACGATCGGCGACGCCTACATGGCCGTGGCCGGTCTCCCCGCGCGCCGCCCCGACCACGCCCGGGCCGTGGCCCTGATGGCCCTCGGGATGCAGGAGCAGATGGCCGACCTCGCCGCGCGGCGCGGCCTCGCGCTGCGGCTCCGGATCGGGATCCATTCGGGGCCGGTCGTGGCCGGCGTGATCGGCAAGCACAAGTTCAGCTACGACCTGTGGGGCGACACGGTCAACACCGCCAGCCGGATGGAATCGCACGGCGAGGTGGGGCGCGTCCACGTGGCGCAGTCGACCCGCGACCTGCTCGCCGACTCGTTCCGGTTCACCGAACGCGGCGAGGTCACGGTCAAGGGGAAAGGGACGATGCGGACCTACTTCCTCGACGGGCCGGCGTAGCCGGTGGCCGGGGCCCGTCTCAGTGCCAGCGCCGCAGCCACCCGCGCCGCCAGAAGACCACGACCATCGCCACGGTGGTCGCCACCATGATCGCCGCGGCGACGATCGCCCCGTAGCGGAAGCGGAGCAGCGGCATGTTCCAGGGCGAGGCGGTGTCGAAATTCATGCCGTAGTAGCCGGTGATGAACGTCAGCGGCATGAACACCGTGGCGATCACGGTGAGTAGCTTCATGACGTCGTTCATCCGGTTGTTGATGCTCGCCAGGTAGATGTCGCGGAGGTCGCTGCCGATCTCGCGGTAGTTCTCCGTGATGTCGAGCAGCTCCATCGTGTGGTCGTAGGTGTCGCGGAAATGCTGCCGGGCATGGTCGCCGACGAAGGCCGTCGGCTCGCGCCCCAGTCCGTGGAGCACGTCACGGGTCGGCCACAGCGCGCGGCGGAGGGTCATCAGGTCGTTGCGCACGTCGTGGATCTGCCCGAGCAGGTCGCGCGTCGGGTTTTCGATCGCCTGCTCCTCGAGCGCCTCGAGCCGGTCCCCGAACCCCTCGAGCACCGGGAAATAGCCGTCGATCACGGCGTCCAGCAGCAGCGCGCAGAGGTGGTCGGCGCCGAGATGCCCCTGCCCGAGGCGCGTGCGCCCGTTCCGGATCCGCTCGCGGACACTGGCAAACCCGTCGGGCACCGTCCGATCGTGGAACGTGATCACGTACCGCTCGCCGAGGAAGATCGCCATCGGATCGGTGACGATCGTCACCCCGTCGAGCCGCGGCAGCCGCACGGCGACGAGCAACTGATGCCCGAACACCTCGAGCTTCGGCCGCTCGTCGGGGGTGACCGCGTCTTCGAGGGCGAGGTCGCCGATCTCGAAGATCCGTCCGACGGCCCGGATCGCCTCGGCGTCCTCGAAGCCGTCGACGTCGAGCCACACGACCGGCCACTTTTCCCGAGCGACGGTCAGCTCCGTCGGCACCGTCACGGTCGTCTCCTCGACGATGCTGCCGTCGCAGGCGGTGAGCCGCAGCCGTGTTGGCTCGCCGCCGGCGCCGGAATCGGTGTCGAGCACCGCGGCCGCGGGCAACCCCGATCCGCGTCCCGGGCGGCTCCGGCGGCGGCGGTGCTTACGGCGCGACACGGCAGGGACCTCTCGGGGACAGTGAAGACGCTATCCTACGGGGATGGGTCGCACCGCGCCACGCTCGCCGATCGGAGACGCCCTCGTGTGGGCGTATCGGATCATCGGCGTGGCGATCGCGATGTTCCTTCCCGCCGTGGCAGGCAACTGGCTCGACGAGCGGCTCGGGAGCCGGTTCCTCGGCGGTGCGGCCCTCGTCATCGGCTTCACGGGGGGGCTGGCGGCGCTGGTGCGAACGGCACGTCCGCAGCGGCCGACCCCCTGACCGACACCGTCGACTGTAGGCGTCTTCACGAGCGAGCGAACCGCGATGACACGGTTGGTGCGACGGTCGGGAAAGGTGACGATCGCCGGGGCGGTGCTCCTGGTCGGCGTCGCCGGCGCAGTCGCTTTGACGCAGACATGGTGCACGGCCGATCGCCCCGGTGGTCGTCGCGCGGTCATGCTCGGTTTGGCCGCCACGCTGCCCGGCTTCCTGCTGGGGTGGGTCGCGGCTCGGCAGCCGTTTTCCTCGGCGGCTACCGGCGCTGCCAACGCGCTTGCGGCAATGCTCGTCCGCCTGGCGGTTCCGCTGGTGGCCATCGGCTGGCTGTCCCGCCAGCCCCGCGATGTGGCCGCCGTCGCCCCCGCCGACCATGTTTTGGGGGCTTATTTGGCCCTGCTGGCCGCCGACATCGGGCTCCACGTCGTGCTGCGACGGGAAGCCGCCCCGGCCCCGCCCGTACCGAGGGTCACCCGGGGAGAAGGGGTGGCCGATTGACCGTTGCGCCGCTTCACAGCACACTCTCCGCACGGTTGGGTCGCGGGTCGGCCCCGGCGGTCACGGCTGACTGCGGGTCGGCCCAGCCCATGGGCGGTGTCGGAGGGGCACCGCGGCAGAGCGAGTCCGACGGCCCGAGCCAGGAGTGACGCGGTTTCATGTCGGCCAATCCGATCTACCACCTGAAGGACTCGTATTTTTTCGAGGTCCCCAAAGCGCTCTGGCCGCGGTCGTGGAAGTCGCTCGACGAAGTGCCGGAATTCCTCCGTGTGCCCTTCGAGCGCGACCGCCTCCCGATGCCATCGGTCGCCGAGTTCAACGAGGCAATGTCCGGGAAGATCCTGATCCCGCAGCCGTTCGGCACGCTCGACAGCCTTTTCGAGAAGAAATCGGGGCTGTGCATCTCCAAATACATGATCTTGGAGTTGCTCCTGGCCGGGATCATGTTCCTGCTGTTCACCCGGCTCGCCGAACGGCTGCGCGGCGGGACGCCCGCGAAAGGGGCGATGGCCAATCTGTTCGACGCCATGATCCTGTTCGTCAGGGACGGCATCGCCAGGCCGGCGATCGACAGCCACGATGACCATGGCCACGATGACCACGACGGCGGCGATCACGCGCATCGGTACGGCAACGATCATCCACAGCGTGGTGATGGCGACCATGGTGGCTCAGCTCACGTCATGCTCCCGGAACACGAAGGCGACCGCTTCGTGCCGCTCTTGCTGACGCTGTTTTTCTTCGTGCTGGGCTGCAACCTGCTCGGCATGGTGCCATGGGCCGGTTCGCCGACGGCGTCGTTTTCCGTCACACTCGCCCTTGCCGGAGTGACCATGGCGACCGTAGTGATCGCCGGCATGAAGAAATTCGGGGTCGTCGGCTTCTTTCTCAATCAGGTTCCGGCCATGGACCTGCCGCTGCCGCTGGCGATCATCATCAAGCCCCTGGTCTTTGCGATCGAGATGCTGGGTTTGCTCATCAAGCATGGCGTACTGGCCGTCCGGTTGCTGGCAAACATGTTGGCCGGTCACTTGGTCCTGCTGGGCATCATGGGATTGATCACTGCGGCCGCCAGCTACTCGACCGGCATGTGGGCCACGGTCACCGGGATCAGCGTCGTGAGCAGCACGCTGTTCAGCGTCCTGGAACTGTTCGTCGCCTTCCTTCAGGCCTACATTTTCACCTTCCTGTCGGCCCTGTTCATCGGGTCGGCGGTCCATCAACACTGATCGTTTTCCAACCGTCTCCGTTCAGTCGGTTCGCATTCCCCCCGAATCCGGGCACCGCCCCGGTCCCCTTTGTTGCAAGGAGCTCGTTGATGATTCGTTCGTTGTTCTCCGTCCGCACCGTAGCCGCCGTCGCGGCTCTCGCTCTCTCGCTCGCGTATGCCGATCTGGCCAGTGCCCAGGAGGCGGCGGGCTCGGGTCGCACGCTGATCGACCTCACGCCGTACATCGGCATCGGCTTGGCGGTGATCGGAGCGGCCTTCGGCATCAGCCGTCTGGCCGCCGCGGCCTACGAAAGCATGGCCCGTCAGCCAGAGGTGGCGGGCAGCATCCAAACGGCGATGATCATCGCGGCGGCTCTCATCGAAGGGTTTACGTTCTACGCGTTGTTCCTCTGCACCCCAAAGTGATCGGTGAAGCGATCCGGCGTGCCGGGTGACCTTCCCGGAGAGCATGCCGCGGCCGTCGGCCGGGACGTCGCTGTGGTCCCTTCGGCACCACCGCGTCCCGGCCGGGCCGCGGAGCGAGGAGTTCTTCTCGTAGCTGGCGTTTCGATACCCTCCGTTCGAGTGAGCGTCATGAGTCATCTTTTCGTCGGTCTTTCGTCCCGTAATCGCGTCGGGATCGCCGCGCGTGTGATCGTCACGTGTGCAACGGTCCTGTGCGCTGCTCCAGCGGCGTTCGCAGCCGATGACGGTCACGGCGGGCACGGCGACCACCACTACGAAATTGGCCATAACCCGCCGCCCGGAGTTTCGGTGAGTGATTTCGAGAACCCGGGTCCGCCGTCGATCCGAGGCGATCTCGCTTTTTGGTCGCTGGCGGTGTTCGCCGGATTGCTGTTCCTGCTCACGAAGTTCGCCTGGAAGCCGATCATGGACGGCCTCCAGAAGCGTGAGGAGGGCATTGCCCGGCAGATCGCGGAGACGAAGGCCGCCAACGCGGAAGCCAAACAGATGCTCGTGTCGTACGAGCGCCGGCTCGCCGAAGCGGCCGACGAGGTCCGCGGCATGCTCGAGGAGGCCCGCCGCGATGCCGACTCGACCAAGCAGATGATCATCGCCGAGGCCCGCAAGGCCGCCGACGAGGAGAAGACCCGCGTCCGCCACGAGATCCAGCTCGCCAAGGACGACGCCCTCTCGCAGATCGCCGAGAAGGCCGGGCACCTCGCCGTCGAGGTGGCGGGGAAGTTCCTCCGCGAAAAGCTCGGCTCGGAAGAGCAGTCGCGGCTGGTCCGCGAGTCGGTCGCCAGCCTCTCGAGCCGGCCGAGCGTGAACTGAAGCCCACAGCGACCGGAACGCCCACGATGAAGCGCCGCGCCACCGACACCAAGCACGTCGACATCGCCGCCGACCGCGTCGCCAAGACGTACGCGCAGGCGATCGTCGAAGCGGCCGAGGCTGCCGGCTGCCGCCGCGAGGTGATCGCCGAGCTCGGTGCCCTCGCCCGCGAGGTGATGCCGCGCGTCCCGGAGGCGGCGGCGGTGTTCGCGTCGCCGAAGGTGCCGCCGGAGGAGAAGGCCCGGATCATCGACCGGCTCGCGAAGGGGCGGCTCCGCGAGACCTCGGTCAACTCGCTGCACGTCCTCGCCCGGCACGGACGGCTGGGGATGCTCGGCGCCGTCGTCGACGCCGCCGAACGGCTCGCCGACGCCCGCGAGGGTCGGCGCCAGGCGACGTTTACCACCGCCCTGCCGCTCGACGCCGCCGAGCAGGCGCGGATCGTCGCCGACACCGAACGGGCCCTGTCCGCCACGCTCGTCCCGTCGTTCGCCGTCGATCCCGAGATCATCGGCGGGCTCGTCGTCCGCGTCGGCGACACCATCTACGACCAATCGGTCGCCACCGCCCTGTCGCGGATCGGTGGCCGCCTCCACGAACGCAACATCCACGCCATCCAAAACGGGGAGTACTCATGGCCAACCTGACCGACGAGATCGCATCCGTCCTCCGCGAGGAAATCTCGCGCTTCCAGGCTGGGATCGACGTCCGCGAAGTGGGCCGCGTCCTCGAGGTGGGCGACGGCATCGCCCGCGTCTGGGGTCTGTCCGGCGTGATGGCCGGCGAAATGGTCGAGTTTCCCGGCGGGATCACCGGCCTGGCGTTCAACCTCGAGGAGAACTCGGTCGGCGTGATCATCCTTGGCGACTACCTCCAGGTCACCGAGGGGGACGAGGTGAAGAGCACCGGCCGCCTCCTTTCCGTGCCCGTCGGCGACGCCGTCGTCGGCCGCGTGCTCGACCCGCTCGGCAATCCGCTCGACGGCAAGGGGCCGGTGGTCACCGACCTGCGCCGTCCGGTCGAGACGCTCGCCCCGGGCGTCGCCGAGCGGTCCCCCGTCCGTGAGCCGATGCAGACGGGCATCAAGGCGGTCGACGCGATGACGCCGATCGGCCGCGGCCAGCGCGAGCTGATCATCGGCGACCGCAAGACCGGCAAGACGGCGATCGGCATCGACGCGATCATCAACCAGAAGAACAGCGGCGTGAAGTGCTTCTACGTCGCCGTCGGCCAGAAGGACTCGTCGGTCGCCGTGGCCATCGACACGCTCCGCAAGTACGGCGCGATGGACTACACCACGGTGATCGTGTCGGGCGCCAGCGCCGCGGCGCCGCTGCAGTACATCGCCCCCTACTCGGGCACGGCGATGGCCGAGCACTTCATGTACAACGGCCAGCACGCCCTGATCGTGTACGACGATCTCTCCAAGCAGGCCACGGCCTACCGCCAGCTGTCGCTCCTCATGCGGCGGCCGCCGGGGCGCGAGGCCTACCCGGGCGACGTGTTCTATGCCCACAGCCGGCTCCTCGAGCGCTCGGCCAAGCTCTCCAAGGAGCTCGGCGGCGGCTCGCTGACGAGCCTGCCGATCATCGAGACGCTCGAAGGCGAGGTCTCGGCCTACATCCCCACCAACGTGATCTCGATCACCGACGGCCAGATCTACCTCCAGCCCGACCTGTTCTTCGCCGGCCAGCGCCCCGCGATGAACGCCGGTATCTCGGTGTCGCGCGTCGGCGGTGCCGCGCAGACCAAGGCGATGAAGAAGGTCGCCGGCGGTCTCCGCCTCGACCTCGCCAGCTTCCGCGAGCTCGAGGCCTTCGCCCAGCTCGGCACCGATCTCGACGCCGCCACCCAGTCGCGGCTCGACCGCGGCTACCGGATGGTCGAGCTCCTCAAGCAGGGCCAATACGCCCCGATGGAGGTCGTCGACCAGGTGTTGAGCATCTACGCGGGGACGCGCGGCCATCTCGACGAGGTGAAGCGCGACGAGGTGGCCGATTGGGAGAAGGGCTTCTTGACGTTCGTGCGCGACCAGATGCCCGAGGTCCGGAAGCGGATCGACGAGTCGAAGGAGCTCGATGCCGAGGGGGAGCGGATGCTCGAGGCGGCGATCGCCGAGTTCAAGCGGCAGCGGGCCGCGAAGGCCGGCGGCGGTGCCAAGCCGCTCGCCGCCGCCCGCTGATTCCCCCCGACCGCGTCACCAGCGCCGAAAGTTACTGCACATGGCCAAAGCCCGGGCACTCGACCGCCGCCGCAAGTCGGTCCGCAACATCCGCAAGATCACGCGGACGATGGAGCTGATCGCCACCGCGCGGTTCAAGAAGGCGATGGACCGCTCGGTCGCCGCCCGCGACTACACCAAACAGCTCGCCAAGATCCTCGAGAACATCGCGAGCGTCGGGGCCGACGTCGCCCACCCGCTGCTCGAGATCCGGCCGACGAAGCGCGCTGCGGTGCTCGTCCTCACCGGCAACCGCGGCCTCTGCGGCGGCTACAACTCCAACGTCGTCCGCCAGTCGATGGCGTTGCTCGGCCAGTGGCGCGGCGAGCAGGTGCCGACGCAGGTCGCCGTCTCGGGGAAGCGCGGGATCTCCGCCCTCCGGTTCCGTGGCATCGATCTCGCCGAGCGTTACACGCAGTTCGAGGACAAGCCGGAGTTTGCCGCGGTCGCCCCGATCGGCCGGGCCTACCTCGACGCCTACGCCGCCGGTGAGATCGATCGCCTCGACGTCGTCTACACGCGCTTCCACTCGATCGCCAAGCAGGAGGCGACCGCGGAAATGCTCCTCCCGCTCGCTCCGCCCCAGGCGGCCTCGACGGCGACGAAGGCCAAGCTCGCTTCCGACGAATACGACTTCCATCCGTCGGCCGGCACGATCCTCGAGGAAATCCTGCCGGCGAGCTTCCTCGCCCGGCTGTTCAAGTGCTTCCTCGACGCCGCGGTCAGCGAACAGGTGGCACGGATGGTGGCAATGAAGGCGGCCACCGAGAACGCCGGCGGACTGATCAAGAGCCTGTCGCGGCAGTACAACCGCGCCCGGCAGTCGCAGATCACCGGTGAGATCATGGAGATCCTCGGCGGCGTCGAGGCCCTCAAGAAATAAACGGTACGGCCTCGCCGACGCCGGCGATCGCTCGGCCCTCCGGCCACCGATCGCCGCGGCCGCGACGGGCCACTGGCAACCGACGAATCAACGGACCACTGACACACCCCAACCCGCAGAGCCCGAGACGACAATGGCAAACGGCAGCATCACGCAGGTCATCGGTTCCACGTTCGACGTCGAGTTTCCCGAGAACTCGATCCCCGCGATCTACAACGCCGTCCGGGTGGATGCCGCCACCAAGGGCGTCGAGGTCCATCTCGTCGGTGAGGTCCAGCAGCACCTCGGCGGTGGCAAGGTCCGCTGTGTCGCCCTCGGCTCGACCGACGGGCTGACCCGCGGTGCGGCGGTGGTCGACACAGGAGGACCGCTGTCGGTTCCGGTCGGCAAGGCGACGCTGGGGCGCGTGTTCAACCTCCTCGGCGAGCCGATCGACAGCCGCGGCCCGGTCGAGACGCAGGAGCGCTGGCCGATCCACCGCGACCCGCCCCCCGTCCGCGAACTGACCACCAAGACCGAGCTGTTCGAGACCGGCATCAAGGTCATCGACCTGCTGACGCCGTTCGTCCGCGGCGGCAAGGCCGGCCTGTTCGGCGGTGCCGGCCTCGGCAAGACCGTGATCCTCACCGAGCTCATCGCCCGGATCGCCAGTGCCCACGGCGGCTACTCCGTGTTCGCCGGCGTCGGCGAGCGGACGCGTGAGGGCACCGATCTGTGGCTCGAGATGCAGGAGGCCAAGATCGGCGACACGGGGCGGAGCGTCATCGAGCAGACGTGCATGGTGTTCGGCCAGATGAACGAGCCCCCCGGGGCCCGTCTCCGCGTGGCCCTGTCGGCACTGACGATGGCCGAGTATTTCCGCGACACGACCGGCGCCGACACGCTGCTGTTCGTCGACAATATCTTCCGCTTCTCGCAGGCGGGCAGCGAGGTCAGCGCCCTCCTCGGCCGCATGCCGAGCGCCGTCGGCTACCAGCCGACCCTGGCGACCGAGATGGGCGCTCTGCAGGAGCGGATCACGAGCACGTCGAAGGGGGCGATCACGAGCGTGCAGGCGGTCTACGTGCCGGCCGACGACCCCACCGACCCGGCCCCGGCGACGGCGTTCGGCAACCTCGACGCCTTCCTCTATTTGGAGCGGTCGATCTCCGAGAAGGGCATCTATCCGGCCGTCGATCCGCTGGCGTCGTCGAGCCGGATCCTCGACCCGCAGTACGTCGGCGAGCGGCACTACCGTGTCGCCCGCCGCGTCCAGCGCACGCTGCAGCGCTACCGCGAACTGCAGGACATCATCGCCATCCTCGGCGTCGACGAGCTCTCCGAGGAGGACAAGCTGGTGGTCCACCGGGCACGGCGCATGGAGCGCTTCCTGTCGCAGCCGTTCCTCGTGGCCGAGGTGTTCACCGGCAAGCCCGGCGAGATCACCAGCCTCGACGACACGATCCGGTCGTTCGAGGAGCTCGCCGACGGCAAGTGGGACCACCTCCCCGAGCAGGCGTTCATGTACGTCGGCCCGATCGAGCAGGCCGAGGAGCAGGCGAAAAAGATGGCGGCGAAGGGTTGATTCTCCGCTCCCCCCGGGCACCAGGACGAGCATGATGGCCGACAGCTCCGCACCAGGCACGATCCGTTGCGTGATCGTGACCCCCGAAACCACGAGCCTCGACACGCGCTGCCGTTCGGTGACGCTGCCGTTGTTCGACGGCAGCCGTGGCATCGGACGGGGCCACGCGTCGTTCATCGGCCGGCTCGGGGCAGGGGAGATCCGTGTCAGCGGCGAGCAGGGGGGGGCCGGAGACGGCGTCCGCTCGATCTTCATCGAGGGGGGATTCGTCGAGGTCGCCCACGACGACGTCACCGTGATCACCCAGCAGGCGATTCCCGCCGACAAGATCGACCTGGCAAGCGCCCGGTCGCAACTCGACGCGGTCGCCGGCACCAAGGCGATCGGCGACGATGCGATCGACGCCAAATTCCGCCGGCTCGATGCCGCCCGGGCGCTGGTCCGCACCGGCGAGCGAAAGGGGCGCTGACTGTCCGTGGACACAGCCATCTGGGCCATTGTCCACGGCGGATCACGTCGGCCACGGTCTGCTCCACCGGCCGGCGCGGCGTGTGGCCGGGCCGCCGTTCAGATCTGGTAGTCGGTGTCGGGAATCTCTTCCCCGCGCATGCGCAGCTTCGGCCGCTCGAGCACGACGGTCGTGCGCGGGGCGATCGACCGCGTCAGCCAGACGTTGCTGCCGATCACCGAGTCGTGGCCGATCACCGTGGTGCCGCCGAGGACGGTGGCGTTGGCGTAGATCACGACCCGGTCGCCGATCGTCGGGTGGCGCTTCGTGCCGCGGACGAGGTGCCCGTCGGCGTCGGTCTGGAACGACAGCGCGCCGAGCGTGACCCCCTGGTAGAGCTTGACGTGGTTGCCGATCTCGCACGTCTCGCCGATCACCACGCCGGTGCCGTGGTCGATGAAGAAATGGTCCCCGATCGTCGCCCCCGGGTGGATATCGATGCCGGTCCGGGAGTGCGACCACTCCACCATCATCCGCGGGATCAGCGGCACGCGGAGCCGGTGGAGCCGGTGGGCGAGACGGTGGATCGTCACCGCCTCGAGCCCGGGATAGCAGAAGATCACCTCGTCGAGCGTGCGGACTGCCGGGTCGCCGTCGTAGGCCGCCTGGACGTCGGTGGCGAGGACACGGCGCAGGGCGGGAATCTGTTCGAGGAATTCGATCGCCTTCGCCTGGCCGAGCGCCTCGAAATCGGCTTCTTCGAGGCAATGGTGCAGCTCGTCGGGCATCGCCGGCACCTCGTCGCCACGTTCCGCGGCGGCCCGCGACGCGGCGACGGCATGGCGCAGGGCGCGGCCGATCTGCATCGTGAGCTTGTCGTGGAGCCCGTCGACGAGGTCGCCGACGTGGTAGGTGACGTTGCCCAGGTGGAGGTTCTCGCGGCGCCTGTAGCCGGGGTAGATGATCTCCTTGAGATCCTCGCAGATCCCCTGGATCGTCTCGTTGCTCGGCAGCGGACAGTGGCCGAGGTACTGGATCGTGGGGACGTCCTGGTACGTCTCCACGATCCGCCGTGTCAGCTCGGGCAACTGCTCCTTGAGGCGGATGTCGGCAGCCATGGTCGGGGATCGTAGAGTGGGGCCGCGGGGGGAGGCAATCGACCGCCCGACCCCGGCACGCTTGTTGTCGGTCGGCGCCGCGGGCTCCCGGAGTTGAGACGAGGGTGAAAACGCCTCGCTGCGGCCGTTTCCACCGCGATCCTGGGAAAGGGGTGCACGACCCTGCGGGCGGCAGGCCGCCGGCTCATGCCCGGCCCCGTCAGCCCTCCCCGGCGGCCTCGCTGGCGGCGGCGAGCGAGAGCCCGCCGTCGTACATCGCCCGGCCGACGATGCAGCCGGCGGCGCCGATCCGGGCCACGTCGCGCAGGTCGGCGGCCGAGGCGATCCCGCCGGAAGCCACGACCGGATGCCGGCAGGCGGCCACGAGCTCGGCGAGCGCCGGCAGATTCGGCCCGGTGAGCATGCCGTCGGTGGCGATGTCGGTGTAGACGACGGCTGCCAGCGGCAGGTCGGCATGCCGGCCGACGAGGTCGCGGGCGGCGACGCCGCTGGTTTCCCGCCAGCCGCGGACGGCGACGAAGCCGTCGCGGGCATCGAGGCCGAGGACGATCCGCCCCGGCAGCGCCGCGGCGAGCGTGCCGAGGAGGTCGGGCTGCTCGACGGCGACGCTGCCCACCACCAGGCGCTCGATCCCGAGCGCCGCGTAGTGCCGGGCCGTTTCCAGCGTGCGGATGCCGCCGCCGACCTGCACCGGCACGTCGGCGGCCGTGGCGATCCGGGCGACGAGTTCGGCCTGGACGGCGGTCCCCTCGCGGGCCCCGTCGAGATCGACAACATGCAGCCGCCTCGCCCCCGCGGCGACGAACCGGCGTGCGACCTCGACCGGATCGGCGTCGAACACCGTCTCGCGCGCGTAGTCACCCTGCCGCAGCCGCACGCAGCGGCCTCCGCGCAGGTCGATCGCCGGCCACAGTTCCATCGCGTGTCACCCGGCGCGGGCGCGCCCGCCGGTCTCCGTGGCCGCCAGCCACCCGCCGAGCAGGGCGAGCCCAGCCGCCTGGCTCTTCTCCGGATGGAACTGCGTCGCCAGCAGCCGTCCCCGGGCGACCGCGGCGCAGAACGGACCGCCATGGTCGGCCGTCGCGGCCACGATCGAGCCGTCAATCGGCCGGGCGACGTAGGAGTGGACGAAGTAGAAGTGGGCCGGAGGGGCGTCGGTCCAGGCCCGGCCCGGGCCGCACCAGTCGACACGGTTCCAGCCCATGTGCGGCACCTTGAGCGGCGGCGCGAGGTCGAAGCGCGTGACCTCGCCGGCGAAGATCCCGAGGCCCGGGTGCCGGCCCCCCCCGTGGCCCCCACCCTCGTGGCCCATCCCGAACAGCAGCTGCAGCCCCATGCAGATCCCGAGAAACGGTCGATCGGCACGGAGATGGTCGACGATCGGCTCGACGAGGCCCCGGGCGTGCAGCTCGCGCATCGCGTCGCCGAACGCCCCGACGCCGGGGAGCACGAGGCGCTCCGCGTCACCGACCCGACCGGGATCGTCGGTAATCAGCGCCGGCACGCCAAGGCGTTCGAACGCCTTCTGCACACTGCGGAGGTTACCACTGCCGTAGTCGACGATCGTCAGCATGCCGAGAGTGTACCAAGCCCCGGCCGGCGGCGGAGCCGCGGCTCACGGGTCAGAAGCGGCCTGGTCGCGGACCGGTGCCTTCTCCGGATAGATCACCAGCTCGACGCGCCGGTTGCGGGTCCGGCCGGCGGCGGTGGCATTGGAGACGACCGGGTGGTTCGGTCCATGGGCGACGATGAACAACTGCCCCTCCGCCAGCTCGGTCCGTTCGGTGAGGAAGTCGAACACCGCCGCCGCCCGTGCGGTTGCCAGCTGGTGCGCCGACCCGCGCGGTCCGGCGGGGAGCGGTTCGCTGTCGGTGTGCCCCTCGATCCCGACGAAGTTGCCGGGGCAGACACGGTCGATCTCCTTCGCCGCCGCGGTCAACAGCGTCGCGCCGGCCGGGAGCAAGCCGGCCGACTTGGGTTCGAACAGCGCGTCGGCCGGGATGTCGATGCGGATCACACCGCCGTCGGCGCGGACCGTCGCCTGCGGCACCGCCAACCGGGGCAGGGCAGCGGCCAGTTCATCCGCTCCGGGGACCGGCGCGGCGGCGGTTGTCTCCGGACCGACCGGCCGGGCCACCGCGCGGGATGCGGCCAGCTGGGTCGACGTCGCTGCGAGCTGCTCGCGCAGGGCCGCGACCTCGTCCTGGAGGAGGCGGATCTCGGCCCGGCTCCGCTCCTCCGCCGCCCGCGCGCCAGCGAGCGTGGGATCGGCATACGAGGGCATGGCTGCCGGCGCGGCCACGACCATGGGCGCGGCGGCGGGTCCGATGGCGGGAGTCGCCATCGGGGCCGGTGAGGTTGCCAGCCAGGCGGGTTTGTTGGAGCACGCCCCGGCCGTGAGCGCCGTGAAGAGGCAGCCGGCGACGCGGGCACGGCTCCAGGCGGGAAGGGGGGCCGACACGGCAGGCTCCGGACGAGGGGGCGGGATGGTAGGCCCGCCCCGGGTGGCCGACAAGACCGGTCACCCCGTGCGGGTCCGCCACCACTGCAGCCCCGCGAGGGCCGCAGCGCTGAGGACGACGACGAGCCCCAGCACGCACCCCAATGCCAGCGGATCCTCGAAAAACGGGCCGGCCAGCCGCCATGTCGTCCGCCAGCCGACCACCGCCAGCGCACAGGCGGCGCACAGGCTCGGTCCGAACGGCATCTCGACCTCGCCGTGAAGGAGGACCTGCACGAGCCCGTGTCCGAGCCCGAGGAACACGCCGAGGAAGAAGACGATCACCGTCGTCTGCCACCCCAACCATGCCCCGATCATCGCCATCAGCGTCACGTCGCCGAACCCCATCGCCTCGCGCCCCATCGCCAGGCTCGCGCCATGGCGCGTGGCGAACACGAGCCCCCCGCCGACCGCGATCCCGACCAGGGCCGTGGCGAGCGCGGAGTGACCGGGGCCGCCGTCCCACCAGGTGGCACCGACCGCGGTGGCCAGCCCACCCCCGAGGGTGAGGCGAGCCAGACGCCCACCGCGGGTGAACACGATCGGCGTGCACGTCCACCACCAGCAGCCGGCGATGGCGACCATGACCGCCAGGCCTGTCAGCGACGGCCGCGGCGCGAGCCACGCGGGGGGCGCGGACGCCGCGAGACCGCCCCACGCGCCGAGCACGTCGCCGGCGAGCGCCGGCGCCGCGAACGAACGCGGCAACTCGATGGCCACCGGGAGCAGGTGCCCCGGCGCGGCGACGGCAAGCGTCAGACCGGCGAGCACTCCCGGGACGGTGATCCAGTCGGGGATCACGCGCAGGCGCAGGTCGATCCACGACGCCGCCGCCAATAGCCCGAACAGGACCACGTGACCGAGCCAGCGGACGGTCGTCACGGTCCCGTCGGCGACCGCAGGCACCGTCGTGACCGGCACGAGGCCCCCCGCGACCACCTCCCACCACCACAGGGCCACGGCCGCCACGGCGCCGACGAGCGCTGCGTACGCGGGGCGAGCCCGCTCGGCCGCGTCCGCTGTGGGCAGCCCCTCGAGCCGCATGAGCCGCGGCACGCCGGCGCCCACTCCCCATCCGGCGAGCGCGCCGACGACACCCGCCACGAGCGCTGCCTGCGGCCCGCTGTCGATCCAGGTCATCGCGGCGCCATCCCGTCGACCTGCGGAGGGGGTAGCAATCCGGCGATCCGCGTCGCGATCTCCTCGGGAGTGAGCGCCGCCGTGTCGAGCTCCACCGAGCCGCACGCACGGTACAGAGTCTCGCGCGAGGCAAGCAGCGCGTCGATCTCGGAAAGCGGATCGCTGCCGAGGAGTGCCGGACGGCGGGCACGGGTCGCGGGATCGGCCGCCAGCCGGCGGCGGATCACGTCAGGGGGAGCCGACAGCCACACGACCGTCCCGCCGTCGCGCGCGAGCCGATCGCGGTTCGCCGCGCGGAGGATCGCACCGCCCCCCGTGGCGATCACCCCGGGCCCGCGCTGGAAGAGGTCTCGCAGGGTGATTTCCTCCTCCGCGCGAAACGCCTCCTCGCCGCGGGTCCGGATCAGCTCGGCGATCGAGTGCCCGCAGCGTGCTTCCAGTTCCGCGTCGGCGTCCCACCACGGCAGCCCGAGCCGCTCCCCGAGGAGGCGCGCGACGGTCGACTTGCCGGTTCCGCGGTAGCCGATGAGGGTCACGGTCGGCATGCGAAGGCCCGCCCGTCAGGTCGATGTCTTGGCCGATGCCGTCGCCCGTTTGAGCGCCGCCCGCATCGCGTCGACGGGGGCCTTCTGCCCGTGCCAGATCGCGAATTGCTGCGCTGCCTGTTCCACGAACATGTCGACGCCGGTCACGATCCGGCATCCCGCCTTGCGGGCCTCCTTGACGAGCAGCGTGTTTTCCGGATTGTACACGGTGTCGAAGACCACCATGTACGGCCGGAGGTGCTCGCGGTCATACGGGGAGGCGTCGACGTTGGGATGCATCCCGACCGGCGTGGTATTCACCAGGCAATCGAACGGCATCCGGTACCGCGAGCCCCAGTCGACCGCCTTGCAGCCGGTCTCGGCGGCGAGTTTCTGCGCGCGGTCGAACGTGCGCGACGCGATGGTGACCGCGATCTCGCGCTCCTTCAACCCGTGGGCCACGGCCCGCGCGGCGCCGCCGGCGCCGAGGACCAGCGCCGAGTGCACCTCCTTGACGTCGACGAGCCCCTCGTGGCCGGTCATCGTCAGCGTCGCCTCGAGGCTCTGGCTGGCGGCCCTGGAATCGGTGTTGTGGGCGGCGATTCCGGCCGGCGTGAACACCAGCGTGTTGGCGGCGCCGATCGCGCGGACGTCGGCATCGGCATGCGTGACGTGGCGCAACACCGCCTCCTTGTGCGGGATCGTCACGCTCAACCCCGACAGCGGCCAGCGGTCGGCCTCGAGGAGGAACTCGTCGATCTCCTCGACCGGCACGCGGAACGGCAGGTAGACCGCGTCGATCCCCGCCTCGCCGAGGGCCGCGTTGTGGACCACCGGCGAATAGCTGTGGGCCACCGGGTCGGCGATCACGCCGTAGATCCGTGTCGCCGGGGTGATCGAGTCGTAGCGGTAGACGTCGCGCATCTGCCGCCAGGCGATCTGCCCCGGGGCGAGGAGCCGGTCCTCATGGAAGGTCGCGTAGGTGAACGGCGCACCGAACCGGCCGCAGAGGACGCGCGTCGGGACGCCGATCTCACCCATGCACAGCCCCACCGTGGGCACGTCGGCGGACCGGATCATCGCCAGCATCCGCAGGTTGTCCTGCGGGATCGCGGCCATCGTCGCGATCTTGACGACGTCGGCATCGAGCGCCGTGAGCTTCCGCTGCAGTCGGTCGAGGTCGGGAGGCGTGCCGGCGAAATCGTGGCGGCTGACGATCCGCTTCGTGCGCCCGTAGCGGGGCACGCGGGCGGCGATGTCGTCTTCGAGATCGACGTACTCGGCCCCTTCGGCGATCGCGGTGCGGAGGACGAGGAGCCGCTCCTCCTCGGAGCGCGCCCAGTGCCCACCGTCGACGGCACGCCGGCAGCTGACGATCACCGGGCAGGGGCGCTCGGCGAGCAAGCGCTTGACCTGGACCACCCCCTGGATGAAGTCGAGGCGCAGCTCCACGAGCTTGACGCCGTTCTCGGCGAGGAAGCGGTGTTCGGCGATGACGTGGCGATGGCGCCCCCGGGCGATCCCGACACAGATCATCATGTCCTCCAAACCGGGTCCGGGAGTCACTCCGCCTCAGGTGCGGCGGAACTGGCGGTCGAGTTCCTGCCGAGTGATCGTCAACGACGTCGGCCGTCCATGAGGACAGTGGTGCCAGTCGGTGCAGCGGTGCCGGTCGGCGACGAGGGCGTCGATCTCGACCTGGCTGAGCGGGTCTCCGGCCTTGATCGCCGCCCGGCAGGCGAGGCCGTGGAGCACTTCGTCGACGATCATCCCCACCGCCGTGCCCCCCGACAACGCCCGGACGCGGCCGAGGATCTCGTCGAGGATCACCCCCCCGGGGGTCGTGCCGACAAGGGCCGGCTTGGCGGTCACCACCACCGTCTGGCCGCCGAACGGTTCGACCCGCAGGCCGGCCTGCGCGAGCGCCGCACCGTGATCGCGGACCAGGCCGAGGTCGGCAGCCGACAGCTCGACCGGCTCCGGGATCAACAGCGGTTGCACCTCGAGCGCCCCGCCGTCGACCTGGTCGCGGAGCCGCTGGTAGAGGACGCGCTCGTGAAGCGCGTGCTGGTCGATCACCTCGATCCCGTCGCGCGACTCGACGACGATGTACCGGCCGTGCATCTGCACGGCCCGCTCGGCCCCCGGGGGGGCGACGGGGGCGGCCCGTTCACCGCCGGGAGGCGGCAGCGCGTCGCCACCGGGCCGCAGCGATTCGAGCCCCGGCACGTGCGGGAGACGGTCTCCGGCCGGCGCCGGGACCCCCTGGCGCCGCCACGGAGGGAGCGACGGGGAGGGCACCGCTGCGGCCGCCGGGCTCCAGGGGGCGGCCGCGGGCGCCATGTCGAGTGCGGCGCGCAGATCGGTCTCGAGAAACCGGCCGCGAAGCCCGGCCCTGACCAGCCGATGGAGCCGGTCCGGCTCGCGGAAGCGGACCTCCATCTTCGCCGGATGAACGTTGACGTCGACGGCCGAAGCCGGCAGTTCGAAGCGGAGGAAGACGATCGGCTGACGTCCCGAGAGGAGCACGCCGCGGTATCCCTCCTGGACCGCGTGGAGGATCGTGCGATCGCGGAACGGGCGGCCGCCGACGAAGAAGTGTTGGAGCCGGTTTCCGGCGACGTCGTCGTCGGGACGCCCGACCAGACCGCTGACGGCGATCTCGCCGTCGCCGGCGTCGATGGCGAGGAGCCGCGCTGCCAGATCGTGCCCGAAGATCCCCGCGATCCGCTCGCGCCAGTCGGCCGCGCGGGGCAGATCGTGGACGGGCCGGCCGTTGTGGGTGAGGGTGAACGCCACGCCGGGATGGGCCAGCGCCGTCCGCACGAAGGCCTCGGCACAGTGGTTCCACTCCGTCGCCGCAGACCGCAGGAACGCGCGCCGTGCCGGCACGTGCCCGAACAGGTGATGGACCTCGACCACCGTCCCGCGCCCGCGCCCCTGCGGACGCATCGGGCCGACACGCCCCTCGTCGACCTCGATCAACGCCCCCTGGTCGGCAGCCGCGGCGCGCGACGCGAGCACGAGGCGGGCGACGGCACCGATCGACGCCAGCGCCTCGCCGCGGAAGCCCATCGTCGCGATCCGTTCGAGATCCTCGGCGACGCGCAGCTTGCTGGTGGCGTGCGGCGACACGGCCAGCGCCAGGTCGTCGGCCTCGATCCCGGAGCCGTCGTCGGCGACGCGGATCAGCTCGGTGCCGCCGCGCTCGACGACGACGTCGATCCGGGTGGGCGCCGCGTCGATCGCGTTTTCCATCAGCTCTTTGACGACGCTCGCCGGGCGCTCCACCACCTCCCCCGCGGCGATCCGATTGACGACGGCGGCGGGGAGGGTCTGGATCCGTGGCATCGGAGGGCGGTCTCGCTGCGGCGTGGCCGGAACGCCGCGTCCCGGACCCGCCGGCGGGCGGACCGGCGGAGCCCCCACCCTCGCGGCTGGCGGGCCGACGGCTGCGTCGGACGGGTGCGTCAGGAGAGCTGGAACTCCTTGATCTTCCGGTACAGCGTCCGTTCGCCGATCCCGAGGAGCTCCGCGGCCTGCTCCCGGTTGCCACCGGTGAGCTTGAGCGTCTCGCCGATGAAGAACCGCTCCACCTCCTCGAGCGGCCGCCCGACGAGCGCTGCCAGCGACAGCGGGGCGCTGTCGGCCACGATCGGGCTGGTCGCGGGCACGGCCGGCTCGAGTTCGAGCGGCAGGTCGTCGACGTCGAGGATCTCGTCGCAATCGACGACCACCATGCTCTCGATCACGTTGCGGAGCTGCCGGACGTTGCCGGGCCAGGGAAAGGCGCCGAGCTTGATCCGTGCCGGCAGCGACATCCCCTTGATCACCTTCCCGTGGCGGCGTGAGAACTGCCGGACGAAGTGCTCGATCAGCAGGGGGATGTCGGCGGCGCGCTCGCGGAGGCTCGGGATCGCGATCGTGATCACCTTGAGGCGGTGGTAGAGATCGCTGCGGAACGTGCCGGCCGCGATCGCCTCCTCGAGGTTGCGGTTGGTCGCCGACAGGATCCGGACGTTGACGCGCACCGGGGCGTTGGACCCGACGCGGGTGATCTCGGCCGACTCGAGGACCCGGAGGAGCTTGATCTGCGTCGCCATCGGCATGTCGCCGACCTCGTCGAGGAACAGCGTCCCGCCGTTGGCGTATTCGAACTTCCCGACCCGGTCGCTCGAGGCGTCGGTGAACGCCCCGCGGACGTGCCCGAACAGCTCGCTTTCGAGGATGTTCTCGCTGAGGGCCGCGCAGTTGAGGGCCACGAACGGCTTGCTCTTCCGCGGGCTGTTCTGGTGGATCGCCTGGGCGACCAACTCCTTCCCGGTGCCCGTCTCCCCCTGGATCAGCACGGTGGCGTCGGTCGGGGCGATCCGCTTGAGGCGATCGACGAGCGCCAGCATCTGCGGGCTCGACCCGATCACCCCCTCGAACCCGAACTTCTCGTCGAGCCGCTGGTTGAGCTCGAGGTTCTGCCGCTTGAGGCGCACCCCTTCGCTGGCGCGCTCGACGGCGGTGCGGAGGTGGCCGAGGTCGAGCGGCTTCTGCAGGTAGGTGAACGCCCCCTGCTGCATCGCCGCCACCGCCGACGGCACCGTGCCGTGACCGGTGACCACGATCACCTCGGTCTCGGGGGCGGCGCGCTTGGCACGGGCGAGGATCTCGAGCCCGCCGATGTCGTTCATCATCAGGTCGGTGACCACGACGTCGAACGGCTCGGCCTCGAGCTTCCGCGCCCCCTCGTTGCCGCTCCCGGCGACGACGCACTGGTACCCGAGGCGGCCGAGGCCCTCGCCCATCGTCCGGGCGTGGACGATGTCGTTGTCGACCACGAGGACGCGGACGAGGCGTTGCGGGCCGCCGTCGTCGGGCGTGGACGGCGTGTCGATGGCGGCGGCGGTGGCGGACATGGGAGCGATCGTACGACCCGCCGTGGCGGGTCGTCCAGTTCCTGGGGGTGGGTTCGACCGGGCCTCCCCGACGCGGTCGCGGCGAGCATCGCGGCCGGCGGGATCAGCCCCGGGCGGAGGACGCCGCGAGCCGCTCGGCAGCCGCCGCCGGGGCGCTGCCCGCGACGTCGCCGGCATCCCGGGAGCCGGTCGGGACCGGCCCGGCAGCCGTCGTGTGGCCGACAGCGGGCTCGGCGGTCGGCAGGCGCGGCGGCGCGGGCAGCCAGATCGTCACCCGTGTGCCGCGGCCCGGCGCGCTTTCGATGTCGATCGTCCCCGCATGGGCCTCGATGATCTTCCGCGCGGTGGGCAGGCCGAGCCCCGAGCCCCCCTGTTTCGTGGAGTAGAAGGCGCGGAACACCTTCGCCAGCGTCTCCTCGTCCATCCCCGGGCCGGTGTCGATCAGCTCGAGCACCACGCCGAGGCCGGCAGGACGCGTGCGGACGACGATCTGCCCCCCGCCGTCGAGCGCCTGGACGGCGTTGATCAGCAGGTTGAGGACCGCGGAACGGAACGAGTCGCGGTCGAGCCGCACCGCCGGCAATTCCGGGTCGAGGTAGCGGACGATCTCGACCTGTGCCTCCTCCGCCCGGGGCCGGAAGAAGTCGAGCAGTTGCTCGACCTCGCCGTTGAGGCTCCCCGGCTCGAGGTGCAGCGACTCCTGCCGGGCGAAATCGAGGAAGTCGCCGAGCAGTTTCTGGAGCCGATCGCACTCCTGCCGGACGACGTCGATCTTGGCCCGGGCCCGCCGATCGCGCTGCTTGGTGGGCGAGGCGGGATCGGTCGTCTCGAAATCCTCGGCGAGGAGATCCATGTTGAGCTTGATCGTCGACAGCGGGTTACGGATCTCGTGGGCCAGGGCCCCGACGAGCGCCGCCAACTCGTGGTACACGCCCGGCCGGGCGCGGCCCTCGTCTTCGCCCATCGCCATCTCAGGCAGCCCCCTCGCAGATCGCGTCGTCCCCGGACCGATGGCCGGGGGCCGCGCGGCCCCCGACCGTCGTCCGGAACGAACCGGCGCCGGCAGCGCTCACGACTCGCCCGCCGGACCGGCCTTCTCCGCCAACTCGCGCATCGCCACCTTGCGGCTCAGCTTGACGCGGTCCTGGTCGTCGACCGCGATCACCTTGACCCGCATGATGTCGCCGACACGGCAGACATCCGCGACGCTGGCGACGTATTCGTCGGACAGTTCGCTGATGTGACACAGCCCGTCCTTGCCGGGCACCAACTCGACGAACGCGCCGAAGTCCTTGACGCTGGTCACGCGCCCCTCGTAGATCCGCCCCACCTGGATGCTGGCGGTGAGGGCCTCGACCTTCGCCATCGCCGCCATCGCCCCCTCGGCGTCGTGGCTGGCGACGGTCACCGTGCCGTCGTCCTCGACCTCGATGCTGGCCCCGGTCGAGTCCTGGATCCCGCGGATTGTCTTGCCTCCGGGACCGATGAGGAGGCCGATCTTCTCCGGGTCGATCCGCGTTCGCAACAGCCGCGGAGCGTGGATCGAGATCTCGGTGCGCGGCCGGCGAATCGCCGACAGTATCGCCCGGAGGATCTCCAGGCGCGCCTCGCGCGACTGCCGGAGCGTGGCCTCGATGATCGCCGGCGAGATGCCGTCGATCTTGAGGTCGAGCTGGATCCCGGTGATGCCCCGGTGTGATCCGGCGATCTTGAAGTCCATGTCGCCGTAGTGGTCCTCGTCACCGATGATGTCGGTGAGGAGCTTCCAATCGTGCTCCGACTGCTTGACCAGGCCGACCGAGATGCCGGCGACAGGGTTGGCGATCGGCACGCCGGCCGCCATCAGCCCGAGGGTCGCCCCGCAGACACTCGCCATCGAGCTCGAGCCGTTCGACTCGAGGATGTCGGAGATCACGCGGATCGTGTAGGGGAACTGGTCGGGGTCGGGGAGGACCGGCTTCACGCTCCGCTCCGCCAGCGCCCCGTGCCCGATCTCGCGCCGCCCCGGCCCGCGGATCGGGCGCACCTCGCCGACGGAGTAGGAGGGGAAGTAGTAGTCGAGCATGAACTTCTTCGAGTACTCGTCGATCAGCCCGTCGACGCGCTGCTCGTCCTTGCCGGTGCCGAGCGTGACGGTGACGAGGGCCTGCGTCTCGCCGCGCTGGAACAGCGCCGAGCCGTGGACCCGCGGAAGCAGGTCAACCTCGCAGGCGATCGGCCGCAGGGCCGTGTAGCCGCGGCCGTCGGGACGGGTGCCGGCGAGGATCAACTCGCGGACCGCCCGTTCCTCGAGCCCGTGCCAGACGTGGGAGAAGTCGGCCTCGCTGACCCCGCCGGCATCACCGGCCTGACCCGGAGCCGGCTCGGCCGGACAGACCTCCGCCTTGGCCCGCTCCTTGACCGCCTTGACCGCCTCGGCCCGCTCCTGCTTGCCGCCGAGCGCCTTGGCCTGCTTGAGGGCGCCGAGGTAGCCGGAGGTGAGCCGGTCGCGGAGGCGCGAGTAGTCGGCGAGGACGTAGTCTTTCTTCGGCTTGCCCGCCTGCCGCACCAGCTCGTGCTGCATCGCGCACAGCTCGCGGACGATCCGGTGCGCCTCGGCGATCGCCTCGAGCATCCGCTCCTCGGGCATCTCCCGGGCGAACCCCTCGATCATCAGGACCGCCGTCTCGCTGCCGGAGATCACCAGGTCGAGATCGCTTTCCTCGAGCTGGTCCTGTGTCGGGAACGGCACGAACACGCCCCCCACCTGACCGAGACGGACGCTGCCCAGCGGCCCGTGGAACGGCAACTGCGAGACGCACAACGCCGCCGAAGCGCCGTTCATCGCGAGCACGTCGGCGTCGTTCTGCCTGTCGCTCGACAGGACGTTGGCCTGGATCTGGACCTCGTCGTAGAAGCCGTCGGGGAACAACGGCCGGATCGGCCGGTCCATCAAACGGCTGGTGAGCGTCTCCTTCATCGTCGGCCGCCCCTCACGCTTGAGGAAGCCGCCGGGAAACTTCCCCGCCGCCGCCGTCCGCTCGCGATAGTCGCAGGTCAACGGGAAGAAATCGATGCCGGCCCGCGGGGCGCCGGTGGCGGCGGCGACGAGCACGCTCGTGTCGCCGTACCGCACCACCACGCAACCGGCCGCCTGCTTGGCGAGAACGCCGGTCTCGATGCTCAACACCTGGCCGCCGATCGTCCGTTCCACTCGTGATTTCACGTCTTCTGTCCCTTCGATTCCCACGTCATGAGCCGGCCGGCCATCGGGCCGACCTGGCAGGGACGGGCGGCAGGGAAGCTCCCGGCCGACCGGACCCACGGGGCGGAGGAACCGACATGGTTCCACGGCGACACCCCGACAGGGCCATGGGAAGCGCGCGGGAATCACCTCGCGCAGGCCATCGGCCCTGCCACGCACCACGGGGTCCACTCGAAGCCGGCCACCGGATCCCTCCGTGTGGCCCGTGCCGCCCGACATCAGGAATTGCGAAGCCCAGGCCCACGGAGGGCGAACGCTGCCGCGACTGCGATCGACCGATCGGGTCGACCGAACTCCTACTTGCGGATTTCCAACCGCTTGATGATGTCGAGATACCGCTGTGGCGCGGTCCGCTTCAGATAATCAAGAAGCCGCCGCCGCCGGCTGACCATCATCAGCAGGCCGCGTCGACTCGCGAAATCCTTCGTGTGCTTCTTGAAATGGTCGGTGAGGTGGGTGATGCGGCTGGTCAACAGCGCGATCTGAACTTCCGCGGAGCCGGTATCGGCCTTGCCGCGGCGGTACGCGCCAATCAACTCGTTTTTGCGTTCTTTCGTGATCATCTGCCGACATCCGCCCACGTGGGGCGACCGATCCGAGGGGCCGGACAACGTGTGAAACCCGTTATTTGCGTGAGAAAAGTGTAGCGAAGACCGTGGGCATTGCAACCCACCCGTGCGTTGCCCTCTCCGGCGCTCGGCAATTGCCGACGGGCATGGTCGCTCTGGCCGCGTTTGGGGCCGTCATCGTGGCGGGCGTGGCGGGAGGCAACACGGTGATCGGATCGTCGCGCACAGGTCATGTGGCGCGTCGGCTGCCCGCCGGTGAGGTCGCCCCCACTGCGGCACTGCGGCCGGGTACGTCGTGGACGACGTTCCACGCCAGACCGACGCGTTCCATCGCCAGGATCACCCAGTAGGTCACGTCGACCTCCCACCAGCGATGACCGTGGCGGGCCATCCGCTGGAAGGCATGGTGGTTGTTGTGCCACCCCTCTCCGAACGCGAGGAGACCGACCCACCAGAGGTTGGTGGAGTCGTCGTTGGTGAGGTAGTTGCGGTAGCCCCACATGTGCGTCGCCGAGTTCACGAACCAGGTGACGTGGAACACGATCACCATCCGCACCGCCAGCCCCCACACGAGCCACGAGATGCCGGTGGCCCGGTCGTAGGCCAGCCAGCCGGCCGTCAGCAGCGCCCCGCCGATGATGAAGTGCCACAGCAGGAACGTGTTGTGGAGGAAGGCGAGCCCCGGGTCCTTGCGGAGGTCGGGAGCCCACCGCGCCACGTGGGCTTCGACGACTTCCGTCGGGCGCCGCGGGAACAGCCAGAACACGTGCGACCAGAGGCCCCCGTCACGCGGCGTGTGCGGATCCCCGTCGCGATCGCTGTAGACATGGTGCTTGCGGTGGTTGGCGACCCAGACCAGCGCCGATCCCTCGCCGGAGATGCCACCGAGGAAAGCGTAGAACCAGCGCACCGGGCGGAACGTCGTGAAGCTGCCGTGGGTCAGCAGCCGGTGGTAGCCGAGGCACACCCCCAAGCCGCCGGTGATCCAGTAGAGGACCAGGCAGATCGCCAACCCCGACCAGGTAAACGTGAACGGCGCCGCCAGTGCCGCCAGGTGGATCCCACCGATCCACGCCACCACCGGCCAGTCGAGTCCGGTCACCCCGTCGCGGCCATCGCGGCGCGGCTCGACGGCGAGATCGGCACCGGCCTCGGCCGCGGCGTGCTCGCCTCCGTCGGCCGTGCCCGCGCGCGAGACGGCGGGCGGCGCGGCAGCGATGACGGGAGGCACGAACTCGCCAGGGACGGTGTCGGAGGGAAGTGGGGCGATGGGCATGGCGAAAGTCCTTGACGCTTCTTGCGCGCTCGAGCGATCGCGAGTACTGTGACCGATCTGGCGGCGAATCGACATCCGGCCGTGGTCAGCACGCCGTCGCAGAATCGTCAAAACCGTGTCAATTCCGCCCGCCGACGACCCGACTGGGGGGACTGGTCGCCGTCAGGGGCAGCCAGCGCAGCAGCGATATCGACTGGGGCGAGGCCGGTACGACCGGTACGCCGGGGGGCGATGCGAGCCACGCCAACCGTTCACCCGGCACCTTTCCGGGAGGCGCCAGGAGGAGCACGCCGTTGTGGTCGGCGACCAGCGCTTCGCCAGCGAGCATGCCGGCAAACTCCAGTTCACCCGACTCGCAGCGGCAGCGCCACGCCATCACGTCGAACGCACACCCCTCGCCGGCAGGAAGGGCCTGGCCAGGACGGCACCCGAGCCATTCGATGCAGCCGGCGACGAGCGCTCGACTCACGCTCCCATCGCGCGCCCGGCACTCGATCCGTGCGCTGGCGACGCGCCCGGCCGACACCGAGGCCGAGTCGAGCGACAGCGTGGCCAGGCCCGTGGCGGGCAGCGCCGAGCCGGCGGTGAGCCGGGCCAGGTCGACGCGATCGATCTTGCCCGACAGCGTGCCGTTCCAGCCCGAGCGATCGCGCTCGAGCCGCGCCTGACCCATGAACGTCGCCCCGGCCGCCAAGGCCACCGCGCCGTCGTCGGCGGCGAGCGCCCCGAGCACCTCGATCGGCACGGGGGCCGACAGCCGCGCCTCGCACTCGACCCGATCGCCACCGGGGGTGTTCACGATCCGGATCTCGTCGGCCGGGGTCTCCCCGCCACCCGCGACGAGGCGCACCCCGCGCGTCCCGGCCGTGGCGACACACTCCACGCGGACCGCCACGCGCGGGCTGCCAACGCCGTCGGCGCCCCACGTCAGCCGGTCGCAGGCCACGACCCAGTCGCGCCGGTAGCGCGGATCGCCGTCGAGCCACGCGCGGATCAGGGCCGCCCACAGCCGCGCGGCGGGCGGTGGGCAGTCGCATTCCGTGAGCACCAGCCGGATCTCGCGCGCCGACTCCTCGACGCGCACGCGGGGAAGCCGGATGCACGCCCCGGCACCGTCGCCGACCACGACGTCCTCGAGCAGCATCACCCCGGGCCGGGGATCGCTCACCGTGCCGATCCGCACCGGCAGCGAGAGCGCCGCCGCGACCCGCGCTTCCAGGGCGCTGCGGCGCCCGTCGCCGCGGGCCCACACCGCCACCACGGCCAGCAGCGCCAGCGGCACGACCCCGAGGGCGACGAACAGCCGCCGCGCTCGGGCGATCCGTCGGGCGGACCGGTCGACGAACATCCCTGCTCCTCCGCTCGCGTCGCGACCACCCCGGCGCCGGGCCCCGTCAGCGCTGCCGGGCGAGGTCGTGAAACAGGTCCCAGCGGGCGTGCATCTCCGCGACGCTGTCGCCGCCGAACTTCTCCACCAGCGCCTCGGCGACCGTGAACGCCACGACGTTCTCGACGATCACGCTGGCGGCGCTGACGGCGCAGACGTCGCTGCGCTCGTAGGCGGCCTCCTCGGTCTGCTTGGTGACGAGATTCACGCTCTCCAGCGGCTTGCGGAGCGTGGCGATCGGCTTCATCGCCGCCCGGACGACGAGCGCCTGGCCGTTGGTCATCCCCGCCTCGAGACCACCGGCGTTGTTGGTCGGCCGCGTGAACCCGAGCTGGCGGGTCCCGCGGAGGGCGGGGTCGTAGTGGATCGGGTCGTGGACCTGCGACCCGCGCCGCCGCGCCGCCTCGAACCCGAGTCCGATCTCCACCCCCTTGATCGCCTGGATCGCCATCACCGCCTGGGCGAGACGGCCGTCGAGCTTGCGGTCCCACTGGGCGTGGGTGCCGAGGCCGATCGGCAGGCCGTCGACACGGACCTCGACGACGCCGCCGAGCGTGTCTCCCTGCTTGCCGACGCGGTCGATGAGGTCGGTGACCTCGGCATCGCGCTGCGGGTGGAGCGAGTAGATCGCGCTCGCGTCGCGCCGTGCCCGCAGCTCGCCGAGCGTCCCCTCCGCGGCGCCGAGGACCACGCCCCCGAGCTCGGTCACGAACCCCGCCACGTCGATCCCGAACACCGCGAGCAGCTGCTTGGTGAGCGCCCCGGCCGCGACGCGGGCCGCCGTCTCGCGGGCGCTCGCCCGCTCGAGGACGGCGCGGACGCCGCCGAGGTGCTTGACGGCCCCGGCCAGGTCGGCGTGCCCGGGGCGCGGCCGCTCGACGTCGTCGAGCCGCTCGAGCTTCGCGTCGCGGTTGATCACCTCGAGCGCCAGCGGGCTGCCGAGCGTGATGCCGCGCCACATGCCGGAGAGGAAGCGCACCGCGTCGGTCTCGATCCGCTGGCGGCCGCCGCGGCCGTAGCCCCCTTGGCGGCGGACGAGCTCGGCGTCGATCGCCGCGACGTCGACCGCGAGCCCGGCGGGAAAGCCGTCGACCAGCGCGACGAGCGCCGGACCGTGCGATTCACCGGCGGTCTGGTAGCGGAGCATTGACGGGGACCCGTGCAATTGATCGGGAGCGGCCGGTGGCAGACGCCGACTGTGGCGCGATTCTAGTGGCGGCCGACGGCCATCCCTAGGTCATTCACCGAGGCGTTGCCACCGGGGGAAAACGCCCCGCGGCCCGGTCCGGGCGCGGGAATCGGGCGCCCTCCGCCCCCCGCGGCGACTGTCACGCCATCCCCGGCGGCACCGTGCCTGTGAGCCGGCGGCAGGCCTCGGCGTAGGTGGCGGCGGTGCGTGCCACGACGTCGTCGGGGAGCGGCGGC
>VGZO01000046.1 GCA_016872555.1 Planctomycetota bacterium | reverse complement strand
CACTTCTGGTGAGCCGGCACTCCGGCGCCCCCCATGCCACGCAGATCGGCGGTCTTGAGCTCGTCGATCAGCGTCTGGCCGTTGCCGCCCGCGATGAGCTCGACCAGCCGCCGCACGGCGGCATAGGGGGCGCCGGCTGCCTCCGGCGCCGCGTAGGGGTCGATACGCCACGGCAGATTGGCATGAGGACGATACGCGCTGTCGGCGTCGGCGGTCGGGGCCCGACCGCGCAGGGCGTCTGTGGCGATGGCCGCCAGGTGCTCGGCCGAGCGCGCCGCGAGGAATTCGTCGTTGACCAGCGCCGCCACCGGGCGATCACAGCGCCCCAGGCACGAGGCGTAGCGCACCTGGACGCGGCCGGCGGAGATGTCGGCGGCGAGATGCCCCTCGAGATCCGCCTTGAGCCGGCCGCAGCCGGCCATGTGGCAGGCCATGTCGTGGCAGACCGCGACCACGACATCGGGGGGCGGACGGAGGTGGAAATGGGGAAAGAAGCTCGCCACCTCCTGGAGGCGGTAGAGCGGCGTGCCGGTGCGGGCGGCGAGTTTGCGGAGCTCCTCCTCGGGGAGCCAGCGGTGCCGATGCTGGATAGCGTGGAGCTCTTGAACGATCATCGCGTCCCACACCCGTCGCGTCTGCGTCCTCCGAACCCGGCCCGACCGGCATGAGCGTACGTCGGCAGCCGTGATCCCGCAAAAGCAACGGCAGCAGCAGCCGCCCGACCCGCGGCGCGCTACCGCCACTCGGCGATCAGATTGGCCACCAGCGCCGTCCAGCCGGTCTGGTGGCTGGCGCCGAGGCCGGCGCCCGTGTCGCCGTGGAAGTACTCGAAGAACAGCAGTTCGTCACGCCACGCCGGGTCGTCGTTCCACCGTGGGTCCGAGCCCCATACCGGGCGCCGGCCGCGACCGTCGGCGAGGAAGATCGCCGCCAGGCGCCGGGCGATGTCGCGGGCCAGATGCCGGAACGGGACCTGCTCGGCCGTGCCCGGCAGGGGCACGGTGAACCCGTCGCCGTAGGCCGAGCCGAGCTTGCGGAGCGATTCGACGAGGAGAAACGCGGTCGGGAACCAGACCGGTCCGCGCCAGTTGCTGTTGCCCCCCTTGAGTTTGGTCTCCGATTCGGCGGGCTCGTAGGCGACTCGGCGGCCGTCGAATTCGAACGGCGCCGCGGCATGGCGGCGGGAGAGCGAGCGGATGCCGAACGGCGCGAGGAACTCCCCCGGATCGGCCAGCGTTCCGACCATCCGCGCCAACTGCCGGTCGTCGACGATCGTGAGCACGTGGGTCGTCGTGCCGTCGGCGGCCGGCACCTGGTGGATCACGTCGGCGACCAGCTCCCGGCGGTTGGCGAGGAACCATTCGAGGTTCCAGCGAAACTCGCGGAACGGCTCGATCCAGCCCGCCTCGAGGCGCTCGACGGCGAACAGCGGGATCAGGCCGACCATCGAGCGCACGCGGAACTTCGTCGTCCGTCCGTCGGGCGTCGTGAACAGGTCGTAGAAGAAGCCGTCCTCCTCGTCGAACAGCGACACGCCGCGCGGCCCCATCCGCTTCATCGCGCTGGCGATGTAGACGTAGTGCTGGAGGAATTTCGAGGCCAGCCCCTCGTAGGCCGGATTGTCGCCGGCCAGCTCGAGGGCGATCCGCATCATGTTGAGGCAGAACAGCCCCATCCACCCGGTGGCGTCGGATTGCTCGAGCGTCGAGCCTTCGTTGCAACGCTCGCTACGGTCGAAGACGCTGATGTTGTCGAGGCCGAGGAACCCCCCCTCGAAGACGTTGTTGCCCTCGCGGTCGACCTTGTTGACCCAGCTGGTGAACACGAGCAGCAGCTTGTGGAAGCAACGCTCGAGCCAGGCCCGGTCGGCGCGACCGTGGCCGCGTTTTTCCATGTTGTAGACCCGCCACACCGCCCAGGCGTGGACCGGGGGATTGAGATCGGAGAACTCCCATTCGTAGGCGGGGAGTTGGCCGCTGGGATGCTGGAACTGCTCGAACAAGAGCAGCCACAGCTGGTCCTTGGCGAAGCGCGGATCGACCAGCGCGAAGGGAATGCACTGGAAGGCGAGGTCCCAGGCCGCGAACCAGGGATACTCCCACTTGTCGGGCATGCTCATCACCCGCAGGGAGTTGAGGTGCCGCCAGTGCTGGTTGCGGATCCGCCGCCGGCTCTCCGGCGGCGGGTGGGCGGGGTCGTCGCCGTCGAGCCATTTGGCGACGTCGAAGATGTAGCTCTGCTTGGTCCACAGCAGGCCGGCCAGGGCGCGGCGCTGGACGTGGCGCTCGTCGGCCGAGGCGTCGGCCGGCGGGAGGGAGGCGTAGAAGGCATCGGCCTCGCGTCGACGTGCCGCCAGCGTGCCCTCGACATGGTCGACAAGGGCCGCGCCGCCGCTGACGCGCTGCCCCGGCTCGCGGTCGGTGAACACCAGGTGGACCGCGACGGTGCCCCCGGCGGGCACGATCCGCGGGGCGTGGAAGCAGGCTTTCGTGCCCCGGCCAGCCGGATTGACCGCCGCGCCGTCGCCGCCGCAGACGAAGCGATGGAAGGCATCCTTGGTGAACGGCGAGCGGCTCGAGTGGCTCGCGCCGTAGACCGCCGGGCCGTTGGTCTCGTTGTCGGTGAACAGGAGCCGATCGTCGGCGGAGGCGGCGAGCACGAGCCAGCGCCGGCCGAGCCGGGCCGTGGCGGGGATCCGCGGATCGAGGTCGCAGGGGCCGTCGTCGGCGACCAGGGCGAGCGTTCCTGCCGGACTGCGGTCGGCGCGGATCACCGGTTGCGGATGATCAACGCCGTCCCAGGCCCACGTGTTGCGGAACCAGAGCGTGGGGAGCAGGTGGAGCGGCGCGGGTCCGGGACCGCGGTTGACGGCGGTGATCCGCAGGACGAGTTCCTCGGGGTCGGCCTTGGCGTATTCGACGTCGATGTCGAACCAGCGGCTATCGGCGAACACGCCGGTGTCGAGCAGCTCGTACTCCGGCCCCTGGCCGGCGCGGCGCCGGTTCTCGGCGACGAGGTCGTCGTAGGGAAAGGCCCGCTGCGGGTAGCGGTAGCGGAGGTGCATGAAGGAGTGGCTCGGCACGTTGTCGACGTGGAACCAGTACTCCTTGGCATCCTCGCCATGGTTGCCGTCCAGCGGCGTGAGCCCGAACAGTCGCTCCTTGAGATGCGTATCGGCTCCGTTCCAGAAGGCGGGGGCGAGGCAGAGGAGTTGGAACCGATCGGAGATTCCGGCGATGCCGTCCTCCCCCCACCGGTAGGCCTTGGACCGCGACGCCTCATAGGTGAAGTAGCGCCACGCGTCGCCGTCGGGGGAGTAGTCCTCGCGCACCGTCCCCCAGGCGCGATCCGAGAGATACGGTCCCCAACGCCGCCAGCCGGTCGAGTCGTCGCCGATTGCTTGCACCCGGTCGAGCTCGGGATTGGACTGGGCTGTCGTGGGCGTGGTCATGGAGGTCCCCCCGGTTCCGATCGCAGCGACGATGATACTTGGGGGGGTTGGGCGGTCGAGGTAAAGCCGGCCGCTCGGCTCGTCCGATGGCAACGGTAGGTCACGAACGAGGTGCAGGCGTGCTGAAAGTGTCCGCTTGGCTGACGGGGGAGAGGGGACCGGCCCAGGGCCGTCACCGCGCGCGCCGGACCACCGGCCCGGGTGCGACGGGGGCGGGAGTCGCCGTCGAGGCGCTCGAGCCGCGCGCCATGATGGCGGCGGCGCAGCTTTCCACGAGCGAAGTCGCCGCGCTGCTCGATCGGGCGAGCGCCGCCACGCCGAGCACCGACGCGATCATCGCGATCGTCGACCGCAGTGGCCGGATCCTCGGCGTGCGCACCGAGAACCAGGTCGATGCCGCGATCACCGATCCGGCGACGCGCGCCTTCGCGATCGACGGCGCCGTCGCCAAGGCGCGCACCGGCGCGTTTTTCTCGAATGGCCAGGCGATCCTCACGTCGCGCACCGTCAGCCACATCAGCCAGAGCACGATCACGCAGCGCGAGATGCAGGCCAATCCCAACGCCGCCGACGAGACGTTCAAAGGGCCGGGCTGGGTGGCGCCGGTGGGGATCGGCGGCGAGTTTCCCCCGGGGATCCTCCGCACGCCGCTGGTCGATCTGTTCGCCATCGAGCACACCAACCGGACGAGCATCGTCGTCGACGGCAAGGTGATCACCAACCGCGCCAGCTACGGGCAGCAGTCGGGCACGCTTCCCGGTTCGATCGGCCGCGGCATCGCCACGCTGCCGGGCGGAGTGGCGATCTATCGGGCCGGGACCGACGAAGTGATCGGCGGAATCGGTGTCTTCTTTCCCGGCCGCGATGGCACGGCCTCGGTCGAGCAGGGATTCCGGCCGGTGGCTTCGCAGACGCGTGCCGACCGGCTCAACGCCCCGAAGGCCCTCGAGGCCGAGGCTATCGCGCTGGAAACGCTCCTTCCGGTCTCGATTCCCGGCACCGTCACGCCGCTGACCGCTCCGCTCACCGTCACCCTCGCGCCGTCCCTGATCCTGAATCGGGCCGGCGGCCTCGGTGCCCCGGTGCCGATGTCGGTGCCGCAGGCCCAGAATCTCGTCAACCGCGTCAACACTGCGGCGCGGATCAATCTCGGCGGCATCGCCCTGCAGAGCTTCGGGCCCCAGGCCGGACCGTCGGGGGTGCAGGCGATTTTTTCGCTCATCGCCGCGCAGGGTAACGGGCCGATCAACGGCCTCAATCGGCAGGTGTTCGTCGGTGGGCAGACGCTTCTCGACGGCAAGCCTCAGGCCGACGGTTGGCTCGTCGCCCCCAGAGCCGGTTCCCTCCTCTCGGCTGCCGACGTGAAGCGGATCGTCGACCAGGGGGTCGCAGAGGCGGTGAAGACCCGGGCCCAGATCCGTGTCCAACCGACGTTCACGAAGATGGTCCTCGGCGTCGCCGACACCAATGGCGACGTCCTCGGCCTGTTTCGGATGCCCGACGCGACGGTGTTCTCGATCGACGTCGCCGTGGCCAAGTCGCGGAACACCGTCTACTACGCCTCGGCGAACCTCCAGCCGCAGGACCAGGTCGCCGGAGTGCCGCTCGGCACGGCGTTTACCAACCGCACGTTCCGCTACCTCGCCGTTCCGAAGTATCCCTCCGGCAACGCCACCGGCGCCCCGGCGCCGTTCTCGATCCTCAACGAGCCGGGGATCGATCCGGCCACCGGGCTCAACGTCGGCGCGCCGCGCCCGGCATCGAGCTTCACGACCGTGCTCGGCTTCGACTCGTTCAATCCCGGCCGCAACTTCTCCTGCCCGTTCACGGTGATGCCGAAGGCCAACCAAAACGGCGTGGTGTTCTTCCCCGGCTCTTCCGCCGCCTACGTCGGCAGCACGCTCGCCGGTGGCTTCGGCGTCTCGGGCGACGGCGTCGACCAGGACGACGTCGTCACCTACTACGGCATCGCCGGGTACGCGGCGCCAGAGCCGATCCAGGCCTGGCAGTACTTTGTCCGCGGCATCCGGCTGCCGTACATGAAGTTCTCGCGGAACCCCGGCGGCGGGTCCTGAATCCACGGCGACGCCCGCAGAAGCGTGTTTGCGTTTGGAATTACCAAACGCTAACCTGTTTTCATTCGGGTCCGGAGCCAGGGGTCGAGAAATGCCGCCACGACGGTCAGCCGCACCGCCGCCGGACGCGGTCGAGAGGCCGGCGTGGCGGGAACGGATCGAGGAAGAGTGGCGGCAGCGGCGCGTGGTCTGGCTCGCCGGCCCGCGCCGCCTTGGCAAGACGACGCTCGTCCGCTCGCTTCCCGGCGTCATCTATCACGACTGCGATCTGCCGTCGGTGCGCCGCGACGCCGAGGACGCGGAGGGTTTTCTCCGTCGCCATGCCGGGCAGCGGCTCGTTCTCGACGAGATCCACCGCCTCGCCGATCCGTCGACACTGCTCAAGATCGCCGCCGATCATCATCCCGACGTGCACGTGCTCGCCACCGGTTCGTCGATGCTTGGCGCCAGCGCCCGCTTCCGCGACACGCTTGCGGGCCGGAAACGCACGGTTCGCCTCCTGCCCGTGCTGCACCGCGAATTGGCAGCGTTCGATGTCGTCCAAACGGAGCGTCGTCTGGTCCGTGGCGGACTCCCTGAGCAGCTCATCGCCCGGCAGCTCCCGGTGAAGGACTACGCGGAGTGGCTGGAAGCGTTCTGGGCCCGCGACATCCTCGAGTTGTTCGCGATCGGGAAACGATACTCGTTCCTCCGGTTCCTCGAGTTGCTGTGGGCACAAAGTGGCGGGTTGTGCGAATTGACCAAGTTCACCGCGCCGTGCGAGGCGAGCCGGCAGACGCTGGCCAACTACCTCGATGTCTTCGCCGCCACCGGGGTGATTCACGTCCTGCGCCCGTTCGCCTCGCATCCGACCCGGGAGATCGTCGCGATGCCGAAGGTTTACGCGTTCGATACCGGATTCGTATGCCATGCCCGCGGTATTGACAGCCTCCGTCCCGAGGACAAGGGGGGGCTGTTCGAGCACCTCGTTCTCGACGAGTTGCTGTTCGAGGCGGGTGACGAAGGCATCCATTTCTGGCGCGACAAGCAGAAACACGAGGTCGATTTCGTGTGGACGCCGCGTGGTCGTGCGCCCGTGGCGATCGAGTGCAAGTGGCGGGCGGCGGGGTTCGACCCGACGGCAATGGAGTCGTTCGCCACGCTCCATCCGCAGGCGGCGTTGTGGCTCGTCGCCGAGGATTGTCGCACGTGGGCGATCCGTCACCATCGTCGGCTCGACGTGGTCGAATGCGGCGTGGCTCACCTACCGGAATTGATGGCCCGCCACGTCCGTCGCCGCTGAGCAGGGCCCGCTCACACGACCACCGGCCGGTCGGGTTGGTCGCCGACGGCGAACACGCGATGATAACGGGCGATTTCCGCGGCCGGCCCGAGGGCTTTGCCGGGATTGTCGGAGAGCTTCACGGTCGGCCGGCCATCGGCCGCCACCGCCTTGCAGACCAGGCTGAACGGGGCGAGGCCGTCGCCGGGGGCGAGGCCGCGGAAATCGTTGGTCAACAGCGTGCCCCAGCCGAAGCCGGCCCGCACCTGGCCAGCGTAGCGGGCGTGGAGGGTCTCGATCTCGTCGACGTCGAGGCCGTCCGAGAAGATCACGCGCTTCCCGGCCGGGTCTTCGCCGCGCTGCCGCCACCAGCCGATGGCGAGGTCGGCGATCGCCGCCGGATCGCCGGAGTCGATGCGGATGCCGCTCCACCGTGTGACCCAGTCCGGGGCGCGGGCGAGAAACCCGGCCGTGCCGAACGTGTCGGGGAGCATCACGCGCAGTGCCGCGCCGTAGGTCGCTTCCCAGTCGGCGAGGACGCGATACGGGCTCGCGGCGAGGTCGGTGTCGCCGTCGGCCAGCGCCGCGTAGACCATCGGCAGCTCGTGGGCGCTGGTCCCGATCGGCACAAGGCCATGGCGGACGGCGAGCAGGACGTTCGACGTGCCGGTAAACGCCGCGCCGAGCACGTCGCGGGCCTGCAGCACCGCCAGCTCCTGCCAGGCGAGCGAGTGACGGCGGCGCGTGCCGAAATCGGACAGCGCGAGCCCGGGCAGCTGCGCCAGGCGCGCGAGCTTGCCGACGAGCCGCGCACGCGCCGACCGCCGCGCCTCGGCGACCACCGCCGCCGGCAGGCGCGCCTCGACCGCCCGGCTGCGAAGCTCCATCAGCACCGCCAGTGCCGGCACCTCCCAGAGCATCACGGCCGGCCAGGGGCCGGTGAACGTGAGCACGAACTGCCCGTCGTGGATGGCGAGTTGGTAGGGCGGGAGACGGAGCTGCCGCAGCGCCGTAAGGAACTCGGCGGAGAATAGCGCCTGGCCCGGGCCCGACTCCAGTGCACCCAACGCGGCGACCTCGTCGGCCGTGAACCCCAGGGCCCGCGTCCGGTCGAGCTGGTCGCGGAGGTCGGCCTCGGCGATCCGCTCGGCCAGTCGTTCCGAGCGGCTGCGGTTGACCAGTTCGAACGTCACCTCGACGTCGGGATGGTGGCGGTGGACCACCTGACACATGAGGAACTTGTAGAAGTCGGTGTCGAGGAGCGACCCGACGATGGGTGCACCGCCGGGCGACGAGGCATCTTGCATCCCGGTGGTCCTCACGGTTCGACGATCACGCCGGCGGCGTGAAGCGCCCGCCGGGCGGCCTTCCCCGAGCCGTCGCGGTCGATCGCCCGGCAGGCCGACTCGACGACGCGGACGCGGTAGCCGAGCGCGGCGGCGTCGAGCGCCGTCCGGGCCACGCAGTAGTCGAGCGCGAGTCCGACGACGGCCAGCGCGTCGATCCCCCGGGCGCGGAGGAAGCCGTCGAGGCCGGTCGTGGACACCCGGTCGTTCTCGACGAACGCCGAGTAGCTGTCGACGTCCCGCCGCAGCCCCTTGCGGAGGACGAGCGCGGCCCGGTGGGAGGCGAGCAGCGGATGGAAATCGGCGCCGGGCGTTCCGCCGACACAGTGAACCGGCCACAGCACCTGTTCGCCGTGGCCGGTCGAGATCGTCTCGTACGGCGCTGTGCCGCGGTGCGAGACGTGGAACGACACATGGTCGGCGGGATGCCAGTCCTGCGTCAGGACGGCGAGAGAGGCGGCTTCGAGGAGGCGATTCACGGCCGGCACGACGGCGTCGCCATCGGGCACGGCCAGCGCCCCGCCGGGGCAGAAGTCGCGCTGCACGTCGACGACGACGAGGGCTTCTGGCATGGTGGTCTCCGGCAGCCCCGGCCTGGGTCGGTCCAGGGATCCTCAGCTCGGGCTCGACAGAGGGGTACGCCCCTCGCGCCTCTGCCCTCGCATCGACCCGCACGACATTGCGACGGGCCGATGCGAGGGCGACGGCGAAGGGGCTTCGCGGATTTTGTTGAAGCACTGGCGCATCTGACTGCCGACGACTCCGTGTGACTTTCGGTGATGATCGCCCGCCGCCAAAGCCGCCGCCGGATGCGGCGGCCGCCGAGCGTGGGAACCCTCGGCGTTCCCACCGCTCGGCGAAGCGGCGGAAGGCCATGGAGGGCTTCCGCCGCGCGATATTCAGAAAGCCACCTCGACGTCGATGAAGCTCCCGAACAGGTTGTCGACCTTGCCGTTGACGTCGCCATACAGGGCATCGAAGCCGTTGCCGCACAGCAGGCCGGAGACGCCCGCGCGGATGATGCAGTTGTTGTTGAGCCACGGCCGGCTCTCGAAGCCCATCGACAGGTCGGTGCCGATCTCGCGCGAGATGTTGTCCTGGAAGACGTATGCCTCGAGCGGCGCCGTCGTGTCGAAGAACAGGAAGTTGCAGTTGGTGATCAGCCGGGTGCGCTGGGTGAGCTCGAAGTCGACGCCGACGTTGTAGAGCTGGAGGCCCGGGTTCACGAAGTTGGCCTGCGACTGGAACTTGTTGCTGGCGCGGAGGTCGGGGTAGATGCTGAACAGGTTCTTGAGGTTCGTGCCGAGGAGCTTGATCTGCTGGCGGACCCAGAAGCTGAATTCGCCGCCGGCGAACTGGGTGTTGTCGACGATGCCGTCGAAGCCGCCGCCACGGCCGTCGTTCACGTCGTTGTCACCCGACGCGTAGAACACGCTGCCGCGGAAGCGGATCCAGTCGGGCGAGTAGGAGAGTTCCAGGGCCGCCATCGTCGCGCCGATATCGACCGGTTGGAGTGCGAGCTGGTTGAGCGTGTCGTGGCCGAAGGCGTAGTACAGGGCACTGGTGACGTTGATCCCCTCGATGTGTCCGTCGGTGGTGATCCCGGCGTACAGGGCATTGACCTCGTGCGGCGTCGCGGCACCGACCGGGTCGGGGCGCACGAGGAAGCCGTTCTTGTCGTAGTGCAGGCTCTTCTGGTCGTGGTCCCAGATGAAGCTCGTCTGGGCGGTGTGGCCGGGGAAGAGGAAGTCCTGCCGGTAGTAGTTGAGGACGAGGATCTCCTGGCCGCGGCTGTCGAACGTGTTGAGGAAGCTGTTGGTGTCCTTCTCGCGCTGGTCGAAGATCGCGACGTTGAATTGATCGCGGTTGGCCAGCCGGGTGCCGAACAGCCGGATCGCCCGGTTGAGATCGCTGAAGATGAAGCCCCGGAAATCGGAGGTGAACGGCTGGGAGCCGACACGGACCGACATGAAGTCGTAGTCGGGGCTGAGGTCGGCGATCTTCGACTCGACGAACCATTCCTCGATCGTCGAGAAGCCGCGGTAGCGCGTGTCGCCGAGCTGGACGTCGGGGCTGACGACGCCGAGCTCCTCGACGGCCAGGTAGTTGTGGTTGAACACCGGCACGATCCGCAGCCGCCAGTCGTTGGGCTTGAACGACTTGTCGCCGTGATTGAGCTCGAAGGCGAGCGTGTAGTACTGGAGGTAGAGGAATCCGTTGGGGTTGCCGTAGAAGTCGTACTGCCCCGGTGTCGGCGTCGACTCGAAGGGGGTGTTGGGGGTCGGCACCTGCCGCCAGTTGACGATCGAGTGGCTGGCGACGCGGAGGTCGAAGAACGTGTGCTGCCCGACGATCGGGAAGTCTTCCTTGAGGAGGTGCTGCGTGTAGGGGTTGAGCCAGTTGCCCGGCGCCCAGGGATAGTCGTCGAGGCGTGGATGCCCTTTGCCGTAGCGGTCCCACTCCGGCAGCCCCTGGCGCCAGCGGTCCTCGATCGGGACGAAGTGCGACGACTCCTGCTCCTCCTCCGGGATCACGCTCGACCGGCCGGTGAACCCGGCCGGAGGCCTCGACGGATAGCGCAACAGCGGGTCATGTGCCTCTTCGTCGGCAGCGAGGTCGAACGGGTTGTCGACCGGGTGCCCAAGGATCGGTGGTCCGCCTCCTCCGTCGGCTTTGTCGTCCCACGCGGGCACGGCGCCAGGAGGGGCGATCTCCTCGATCGCTCCGGTCTCGGCGACGAGGAACCCGGGTTGCGCACCGCCATCGCTCCACCCCGCGACCGGCGGTGGCTGGTCGAGTGTGGAGGAAGCTGATTCGGCCCGCGGGGGTGGAAGGGCATCGTCGGCATGCAGGACACCCGGCCCGGCAACGGCCAGCAGCAGTGCCCACCCGAGCGCTGAAGCGACCCAGCGCCACCAACGGGGCGAGTCGACACGGCGACCGGGCGGTCGCGGAGGACCGCAAGACGGTGGCACGGCGGCGTGAACGGCGGGGCGCACGGGAATCGAAGCGCTTCGCGATGGGGGGCGGATGTCGCTTGGCCGGGCGACGGGAAGCCCGGAAGAGGTATCGGTCGCGTTGGACGTGAGGGTTGTGCCGATTCGTGCGCCGGATCCGGCGGCTGGGAGGCCGGCGCGGGCTGGGCAGACGGGGAGGGCGTTCGGCTTCTCTCGTTCGCTACCATGGCGGGGGTTCGACGGGGTCATCCACTGCTGATCAGGGACCGCCGATGCCCAAGCCGGCCGACCTGCCCGCCATTTCCATGCGACCGGGGCCAGGGTGCGGCTCCGAAGCCAAATCGGTGTCGCAGCGAAGTGCACATCCCGGCGGAATGCCCGAAAGGCATCGCGATGGCTGATGTTCATGGCGACGAGGCGCGGCGCTTCGCGGCCGGGTTGTTCACCAGCCGGTTGTCGGCGGCCGACCGCGACCAGATCGAGGCGCGGACGCAGGCGATCGGTCGGCGCCTCTTCGATCGCGCGCTCGAGGCCCGCCCGTCGAAGGTCTCGACCGAGTTCTGGGTCCAGCAGGCCGGGGAATGGGCCACCCAGGACGACGATCTGAAGGTTCGCCTGTTTCGGCTCGTCGATTGCATGCCGATGCTCGAGGACCCGGTGGCCCTCGACCGGCACATCCGTGAATACATCGACGACGACGTCCTCGCCCGCCTGCCGTTGGCGGTGCGCGCCGCCCTCCAGGCGGCACGGAGCGGGATGCTCGCGCCTCTGGCGGCGCGTGCGGTGCGCGCCGCCGTGCTCTCGCAGGCACGGCGCTTCATCGCCGGGACCACCCCGGGGGAGGCGGCCAAGGCGGCGCTGGCCGAGCGGCGGCTGCACCGCGGCTTCACGCTCGACCTGCTCGGCGAGGCGGTGACCGCCGACGCCGATGCCGACGCCTACGCCGCCGCCTACGCGCGCCTGATCGTCGAGCTCCCGGCCCTGGCCGCGCGCTGGCCGGCCGATCCGCTCGTCGACGGCGATCCGGGCGATCCGCTGCCGCGCGTCAACCTGTCGCTCAAGCTGTCGGCGCTCGACAGCCAGTTCGATGCCATCGATCCGGTGGGCACGACCGCCCGGGTCCTCGACCGGCTGCGGCCGCTGTGGCGGCTCGCGCGGGCCCATGGCGTGCAGATCCACGTCGACATGGAGAGCCATGCCACCAAGGACCTCGCGCTGGCGATCTTCCGGAAGATCGCCGGGGAGGAGGAGTTCCGCGACTGGCCGTGGTGCGGGATCGTCATCCAGTGCTACCTCCGGGAGGCGCACCGCGATCTGGTCGCGCTCGGGGATTGGGTCCGGCGGCGCGGCACGCCGATGTGGGTGCGCCTCGTGAAGGGGGCGTACTGGGATCAGGAGACGATCCAGGCCCGCGCGGCGGGCTGGCCGGTGCCGGTGTGGGAGCTGAAGTGGCAGACCGACGCCTGCTTCGAGGCGGCGACCACCTGGCTGCTCGAGCAGTCGCCGTGGCTGCGTCCGGCGATCGCCAGCCACAACATCCGCTCGCTGGCCCACGCGATGGCGGTCGCCGGCCATCTCGGCCTGCCCCCCAAGGCTCCCGAGATACAGATGCTCTACGGGATGGGGGATCCGGAGAAGCACGCGGTCACCGCCGAAGGGCAGCGCCTCCGGATCTACATGCCCTACGGCCAGCTCGTGCCGGGGATGGCGTATCTCGTCCGCCGGCTGCTGGAAAACTCGTCCAACGACTCGTTTCTCCGCGCCGGCTTCGTGAAGCACGTTCCCCCGGCCACGCTCCTCCTGCCGCCGCGTCCCGGCCCCGGCGAGGCTCTCGATCCCCCCGAGCCGACCGTCGACTTCCGCAACGAGCCGCTCGCCGACTTCACCCTGGCCACCGTCCGTGACACGTTCGCCGCGGCACTGGCCCGGATCGACGCCGAACTGGCGCGCGGGCCGCTCGAGGTTCCGATGGTGATCGACGGCCGGCCCGAACGCCTGCCGGGGTTCGAGCGCACGGACCCCGGCGACACGGCGATCGTCGTGGCGCGGGTCTCGGCGGCGACACCCGCCGAGGCGCGGCGCGCCGTGGAGGCGGTGGCCGCCGCCCGTCCCGCCTGGGAGGCGCGCGGAGTGGGCGAGCGGGCCGCGGTGCTGCGCCGGGCGGCGGCCGTGATCCGCCGGCAGCGCTTCGATCTGGCGGCGCTGATCGTCCGCGAGGTGGGCAAACCGTGGCGCGAGGCCGACGCCGACGTCGCCGAGGCGATCGATTTCTGCGACTACTACGCCGACCACGGCGTCGCCCTCGCCGCCCCGCGGCGCGTCGACGTGCCCGGCGAGGAGAACGTCTCCACCGTCCGCGCGCGCGGGGTGGCCGTGGTGATCGCGCCGTGGAACTTTCCGCTGGCGATCCTCGCCGGGATGACCACCGCCGCCCTCGTCACCGGTAACGGCGTCGTCATGAAACCGGCCGAGCAATCGTCGGCGGTCGGGTGGCGGTTGCACACGATCCTCCTCGAGGCCGGCGTGCCGGCCGGGGTCTGCGCATTCCTCCCCGGCCGTGGCGAGGAGGTCGGACCGGATCTGGTGACCCATCCGGCGACGGCACTGGTGGCGTTCACCGGCAGCCGCGCCGTCGGGATGGCGATCAACCAAGAGGCGGCCGCGGCGTCGGCGACGGGGGGCCGCGTCGTCAAGCGCGTGATCGCCGAGATGGGGGGCAAGAACGCGATCATCGTCGACGACGACGCCGATCTCGACGAGGCGGTGCTCGCCGTCGTCCAGTCGGCGTTCGGCTACCAGGGGCAGAAGTGCTCCGCCTGCTCGCGCGTGATCGTGCTCCAGCGCGTCCACGACGCCTTCCTCGCCAAGCTCGCTCCGGCGGTCGCGAGCCTGCGGATCGGACCGGCGACCGAGCCGGGCACGCGCGTCGGGCCGCTGGTCGACGCCGACGCCGTGGAGCGCGTGCGCAGGTTCGTCGGCATTGGCAGCACCGAGGCGCGGACCGTCGTCGCGGTCGACCCCGATCCGGTGCTGGCCGCGCGCGGCTGGTACGTCGGGCCCCACGTGTTCGCCGACGTCGACCCGCGCGGGCCGCTCGGCCAGGAGGAGATCTTCGGTCCCGTGCTCGCGGTGTTCGCGGCGCGCGACTTCGCCGCCGCCGTGGCCCTCGCCAACGACACCCCCTACGCACTGACAGCCGGCGTGTTTTCGCGCAGCCCGGCGCACCTCGAGATGGCCCGCGACGGCCTCGAGGCGGGCAACGTGTACCTCAACCGCGGCATCACCGGGGCGCTGGTCCAGCGCCAGCCGTTCGGTGGCTACCGGATGTCGGGAATCGGGAGCAAGGCGGGAGGACCCGACTACCTCGAGCAGTTCGTCGTGCCGCGTGTGGTCACCGAAAACACGCTCCGCCGCGGCTTCGCCCCGCAGCGCCAGCCGGGGGGTCGCCCCGGGTGAGCTGCCCGCGCCGGTGGGCATCGCCCGCTCACGAAACACTCATCTCCCGCGGGTATAAGTTTTTCGATCGAGTGGGGCTAGGGACATGCCCCCGAAGTCCCGAGGTGACCTCGATGCGTGACAGCAGACTGCGATTGGGGCGACGGTCGGCGATGGCCGTGTCGGTGGCGGGTGGGATCGCCGCACTCCGACAGCTCGCAGCTGCCGATATCGACGCCGCACTGCCCCCGTACGAGAAGGTGTCCGGAGAGGTCGCGGGCACGCTCAAGTGCGTCGGCTCCGACACGATGAACAACCTCGTGGCCCTGTGGGCAGAGGGCTTCAAACGCTCGTATCCCGGCGTCCGCGAGGGCATCGAAGGCAAAGGTTCGGCGTCCGCCCCGCCGGCGCTGACCGAGGGCACGTGCAGCTTTGCCCCGATGAGCCGCGATTGGAAGGACTCGGAGATCGACGCCTTCAAGCAGCGTCATGCTTATGCCCCGACGGTCATCCCGGTGGCGATCGACATGCTCGCGGTCTTCGTCCACAAGGACAATCCGCTGGAAAAGCTCACACTCCAGCAGGTCGACGCGATGTTCTCCAAAAATCGCAACGGTGGGCTTACCAAGGACATCCTGACATGGGGGGATCTTGGTCTCGAGGGGCCCTGGAAGAATCACTCCATCAGCCTCTACGGGCGCAATGCCACGAGTGGCACGTATGGGTATTTCAAGGAACACGCCCTGTTCAAAGGGGATTTCAAACCGACCGTCAAGGAACAGCCAGGAAGCTCCGCGGTCTTACAGGCGGTCGCCAGCGACCGCTACGGCGTCGGCTACAGCGGCATCGGCTACAGGACCGCCGACGTCCGTCCCGTTCCGCTGGCGCCGGGCGCGGGAGCGCCGGCGGTCGCTGCGGAGGCCGAGTTCGCCTATTCGGGCGACTATCCGCTGGCGCGGTTCCTCTACCTGTCGGTGAACCATCGGAAGGACACCCCGCTCGACCCGCTGCGTCGCGAGTTCCTCCGCTACGTGCTCAGCCGGAGCGGCCAGGCCGATGTCGTCAAGGATGGCTACCTGCCGATCACGGCGGCGATCGCCAGACGGGGCTTGGAGTCGGTCGGGATCACCGCACGGTAATGGCCCGCCGGTCATTTCCGTGACTGCCGGATGCCATCCCGTATGCCCCGTCACGACACCTTTACCGGCCGCGTGCGTCGTGGTTCCTCACGCCGCGTCCGTATCGGTGACGCAGTGGCCCGATTCGTGATCACCACGGCCGGCGTGGGGACGATCGCCGCGGTGCTGATGATGGGTTTGTTCCTGCTCGCCGTCGCGGTGCCGTTGTTCTTTCCGGCGCGCGGCGGTGTCCAGGGTCGCGCGGGAGGAGCTTTGCAGCCGGGCCCGGTCGCACTGGGATGTGACGAGCAGGGGCGGATCGGCTGGTGGGTCGACGCCGACGCAGGGCGGTTCGTCTGTTTCGACGCGCAGCGCGGCTCGACCCTCCTCGACGTGCCGGTCACGAGCGAGTGGATCGGAGGAAGCACGACGCTCCGCGTCCTTCCCGGCCGGCTCGACTCAGTCGTCGGCCGCGCTGACGGCACGTTTCAGGTCGGCCGGCTCGGTCTGGAGTCGGCTTTCGTCAGCCGCGGCGAATTGTCTCCGGCGGCCACTGATCTGGCTGTCGGTGGGGTATTGGTCGAGAACGACGCGGTCGTGGTGCGCACCGGCTCCGAGCAATGGGCCCGGGTTTCGCCGATCGCGGTGGCTACGGGCCCTGCGTCGGAGCCGTTGGGAGCCCCCGTCATCGACGTCGATTTCGCCCAGGGGCCTCGGGGGCCGATCGTCGTGGCGCTCGCCGCCGATGGCACCGTCCGTATCGAGACCACCTCGTCGCGCCGCAATCTCCTCACCGACGAGGTCGTCGTGAGCCGAGACGGCGCCACGCTCTCGACGGCTGCCGAGGATTTCCTGCCGGCGTTCGCCCGGGTCGCCGAGCTCGGCGATCAATTGTTCCTCGTCGCCCGTGACGGGCGCGGGCGAAGATATTCCATCCGTGACATCGCCGCGCCAGCTCTGGCCGAGGAGTTCGCCGCCACGCCCACCGGGACCGCAGTGACGGCCGTGGCCCGGCTGTTCGGAGGAGGTAGTCTCGCCATCGGTGACCAGCGTGGCGACGTGCACGTGTTGTTCACCGTCCGGTCGGAGCAGTCGAACGCAGCCGATGGTCTGGCGATGACCGTCGCACGGACGATCGCTGCGGCCGATTCCGGGTCGCCGGTCGTTGCTCTTGCCGCTTCGCCGCGGTCCCGCATCTTCGCGGCCGTGGCTGCCCGTGGCCCTGTGCGGATTCTCCAGGCGACCTCGGGCGAACGGCTGCTCTCGATCGCGACGGGTGAAGGGAGCCCCCGTTCGCTGGCGATCGGACCTCGGGAGCGGACGTTGCTGGCTGCCGACGACGGCGGTGTGTGGGCGTGTGGTTTCGAGCCCGGTTTTCCGGAGGTCTCGGTCGGGACGCTCCTGACGCCGGTGTGGTACGAGAACTACCCTGCCGCGGTGCACGCCTGGGAGACCACCGGCCACGACGCGTTCGAGCCCAAATACGGGTTCGTGCCGCTGGTGGTCGGGACGCTCAAGTCGACGTTCTACTCGATGCTGTTCGCCACGCCGGTGGCGCTGCTGGCAGCCGTCTACTCGAGCCAATTCCTCCACCCACGGTGGCGCGCGCGGATCAAGCCGGTGATCGAGATGATGGCGAGTCTGCCGAGCGTCGTCCTCGGATTCGTCGCCGGTTTGGTGCTCGCGCCGCTGGTCGAGAGCCAGCTTCCGGCCGTGATCCTCGCGCTGTTCGTCGTACCCCTCACGCTCGCCGTCGCGGCCCATGTCTGGCAGGCATTGCCGGTGCCGATTCGCGTCGGTGGCAGTGGGTGGCGGTTTCCGCTCATCACCCTCGTCGGTCTCCCGCTCGGCTGTCTGCTCGCCTGGCTCGCTGCTCCATCGATGGAGCGGGTGCTGTTCGCCGGGAGCCTGCGGGCGTGGCTCGACCGTGGCGAAGGGCACGCACTCGGGGGCTGGCTCCTGACACTGGCGCCGATCGCCGCACTCGTCGTCGCGTTGATCGTCGCCAAGGTGGTCAATCCCTGGCTACGGCGCCGTCTGGCTGACTGGCCGCCGGGGCGATCGGCGCTGGCGGCGCTGGGAACGTTTGCCGTTGCACTGGGTGCGGCCGTGCTGCTGGCAGTACTCGGCGGAATGTTCCTCGACGCGTGGCGCGTCGATCCCCGGGAGCTCGTTGTCGGAGGCTACGTGCAGCGCAATGCCATGGTCGTTGCCTTCGGCATGAGTTTCGCCATCATTCCTCTGGTGTTCACGTTGGCCGACGACGCCCTGTCGAGCGTCCCCGAACATCTGCGCAGTGCCTCGCTCGGAGCCGGGGCGACCCCCTGGCAGACGGCCGTCCGGGTGATCATCCCGGCAGCGGGGAGCGGACTGTTTTCGGCGGTGATGATCGGCCTCGGTCGGGCCGTCGGGGAGACGATGATCGTCCTGATGGCGGCCGGCAACACGCCGATCCTCGAATGGAATCTGTTCAGCGGTTTCCAGACGCTGTCGGCGGCGGTGGCCACCGAGCTCCCCGAGGCGGCGCGAGACAGCGCCCACTATCGCGTGCTGTTTCTCGCCGCACTGACACTGTTCGCGATCACGTTCGTGATCAACACCGCGGCAGAGGTCGTCCGACAGCGCTTCCGGAGGAGGGCCCATGAGCTCTGATCCGGTCCGCTCACGACGGCCGCGTTCTTCATACGCCGCCTTCACCGCGCAGGGCGAGCCCTGGCTGTGGCTCACGGGAGGAGCCCTCGGGCTGGCCGTCGCGATGATCACGGTGCTGCTGGGACTGATCGTCTACCAGGGTGCGCGAACGTTTTGGCCGGTCCCTCTGGAGGAGATCCATCGTCGCGACGGTACGGTGCTTCTCGGCGAGATCAGTGCCCGTGAGCGGGTCGTGACGGATGGGGATGCGGGGCTTCAGGCGACCACGCGGCGTCTGTTGCGGACGGCGAATTTCGACCTTCTCGGCACGCACTTCACATGGTGCGACGACGCGCTGATCACCGCGTCGGAACGACCGCCGCATGCCACCGCGGTCGAGCGCTTGGAAGGCGGGCGATTCCACGGGGTGCCGCGACGGCTGCGGCACGGCGACGAAATCGTTGCCGACGGCCCCGATGCTGCCTGGGAACGGTTCCGTGAACGGCATCCCGACATCCTCCGGCGCGTCGCGATGATCCGCCGTATCGATCGCGTCGAGCGCGGTCGTCTGCAACGCCAACTGCGTGCCGCTCGACTCGCGACGACCAACGCCCGTCTCACGGCCGGCGACGACTCGGCCGCCGCCCGATCGGCGGCCACGGCGGAGCGTGCCCTCGCGGTGAGCGCCGCCGATGCCGAGCGTGAGCTCGACCGTCGCACCGCCGAGCTCCGTCAGCCGAACGCCGGATGGATCCTCGACTTCGCCACTGCCGACGGCCGCGAGATCGCGATTCCTCTCGACGCAATCGTCACTGCCTGGCAGCCCAACCGCCTCTCCTGGTGCGGCAAACTCGGTGTCTACGCCGGTCGCTGGGGCGAGTTTCTCGGCGACGATCCGCGCGAGGCCAACAGTGCCGGCGGCGTGTTTCCGGCGATCTGGGGCACGATCGCGATGACGCTGATCATGGCTTTGTTGGTTGCCCCGTTCGGTGTGCTCGCGGCGATCTACCTGCGGGAGTACGCGGATCGCGGTCCGCTGACAGCCGTCGTGCGGATCGCGATCAACAACCTCGCCGGCGTGCCGAGCATCGTGTACGGGGCCTTTGGGTTGGGGTTCTTCTGCTATGTCGTCGGTGGCGGCATCGATGAACTGTTTTTCCGGTCGGCGCTCGTCGCCGACGGCCAGCCGACATTCGGCACCGGTGGTCTGCTGTGGGCGGCGTTGACCTTGGCCCTGCTCACGCTCCCGGTGGTGATCGTGGCGACCGAGGAGGCCCTCGCGGCCGTGCCCAATTCGATGCGCGAGGGATCGTATGCCTGCGGCGCCGGCAAGTGGCAGACGATCCGGCGGATCGTCCTTCCCCGGGCCCTTCCGGGCATCATGACCGGGCTGATCCTCGCGATGGCGCGGGGCGCCGGGGAGGTGGCCCCGTTGATCCTCGTCGGCGTGAAGAAGGTGGCCCTCGATCTGCCGATCGACGCGACGTTTCCGTTCGTTCATCCCGAGCGCGAGTTCATGCACCTCGCCTACCTGATCTACGACGTCGGCTTCCAGAGCCCCAACGCCCAGGCGGCCAGGCCGCTGGTGTTCACGATCACGTTCCTGTTGGTGGCGATCATCGCCGGACTCAATCTGGCCGCGATCTGGATACGCTCGCGCCTGCGGCAGCGGCATGTCTCCCAGCAGTTTTGACGACGATCGGCCCATGGACAAAGCCCTCCGTGGCCAGTGTCCACGCTGGCGCCCACCGGAAAAGCCGAGGGTTCCCCGGGTCGCCAACGGCCGCATCCGGCAGCCGATCACCGTGTCCACAGACTGCTATCCTGGCTGACGTGCGTCAGACGCGGTCGTCTTCCTCCCTCCAGTCTCGCGGTGCCCATGCCGAGGTCATTCGATCCCCGCCCGGTCGGAACGGCTCCCGCCTCGGCTCCTGGACAGGGGCCCCCGACCGACGACCGTCTCGCCGCGGTCGCCGCGGGGCACGCCGTACCGTCCGAAGTTCATCGGCAGGTCCTCGAGGAATCGCCGGTGCTGGAGATCGACCGCTTCAATCTGTGGTACGGGACCAAACAGGCGCTCCACTCGATCACGATGCCGGTACCCCACGCCCGGGTGACGGCGCTGGTCGGGCCGAGCGGCTGCGGCAAATCGACGCTGTTGCGGAGCGTGAACCGGCTCAACGACCTCGTCCAGAACGTCCGCACCACCGGCGACATGCGGCTCCGCGGCGACTCCATCTACGACCCGCGGATGGACGTCATCGACCTGCGCAAGCGCATGGGGATGGTGTTCCAGAAGCCGAATCCGTTTCCGATGAGCATCTACGAGAACGTCGTCTACGCGCTGCGGATCGACGGGGAGAACCGGCGCACGGTCCTCGACGAGGTGTGCGAGACGAGCCTCCGCGGCGCGGCCCTGTGGGACGAGGTGAAGGACCGGCTCGGCGAGAGTGCGCTGGGGCTGTCGGGGGGGCAGCAGCAGCGCTTGTGCATCGCCCGGGCGATCGCCGCCGAACCCGAGATCCTCCTCCTCGACGAGCCCTGCTCGGCGCTCGACCCGATCGCCACCGGCAAGGTCGAGGACCTGATCCAGGAGTTGCGCGGCACCTACTCGGTGCTGATCGTGACCCACAACATGCAGCAGGCCAGCCGGACCAGCGACTACACCGCCTTCATGTACCTCGGGCGGCTGATCGAGTACGGTCCGACGTCAGACATCTTCACCAAGCCGATCCTCCGCGAGACCGAGGCCTACGTGACGGGTCGGTTCGGGTGACGCCGGGGCAGGGAGACGGGTGCCGTGACCAAACACATCGAGCGGCAGATCGCCACGCTCAAGGAGAAGATCCTGCGGGTCGGGACGCTCGTCGAGGAGGCGATCTCGAAGTCGATCACCGCCGTGATCAACCTCGACCAGGGGCTCGCCCAGCGCGTCCTCGACAACGACGAGCAGATCGACCGGATGGAGGTCGAGGTCGAGGAGGAGTGCCTGAAGATCCTCGCCCTCTACCAGCCGGTGGCAGCCGACCTGCGGTTCGTGGTCTCGACCTTGAAGATCAACAACGACCTCGAGCGGATGGGGGATCTGGCGACCAACATCGCCAAGCGTGTCGGACCGTTGGCGACCGGCACGCAGTGCGAGCTGCCCCCCGAGATCCGGACGATGGCGATGCGCGCCGAGGAGATGGTGCGCGACTGTCTCCGGGCGGTGATCGACGGCGATCCGGTGCTCGCGCGGAAGGTGCGCGAGCAGGACGACGCCGTCGACGACGCCCGCCAGCGCGTCCGCCGGCGGATGATGGAGGCGATCCGCGCCGAGCCGGCGAAGCTGGAGAATCTGCTGCGGATCAACTCGATCTCGAAGCACATCGAGCGGATCGCCGACATGGCGACGAACGTCGCCGAAGACGTGATCTACATGGTCGAGGGGGACATCGTCCGCCACCGCGTCGATTGACGGGGAGCCCGCGGACGCCGTTGCCGACGGAGCGGATCGCTCCCGGGCCGGAGCGTGGCGGACATCCGCGGATCGAACCGCAGGGTATGATGCGATCGTGATCCGTAATCCCCGTATCTCCAGCCGCGATTCGGACCGGGAGCGCTGGGATGTGCTCCGCAAGATGACTCCGCAGGAGTCGATCGCCGTGGGCGAGGCGCTGCTGACATCGGAAATCATGGAGCTGGCGCGGTGTGCGGAGGATGACGGACCCCGGAGCCTGGCGATCGCGCTGGGCATCGATCCACGGTCACTCGGCCGGTGCGACGAGGATCCCGGTGGCAGCAAACGCGTTTGACGACTTTTGCCGGTTCGCCTTCGGGTTTCTCGAGGAGCTCCGGATCCGGTACCTCGTCGTCGGTGGTTTGGCGGTCTTGGTCGTGGGGGAACCGCGAACCACAGCCGATGCCGATGCGGTCGTGTTCGTGTCGGCAGCCGAGGCCGAGTCCCTGATCCGGCGGGCGGCCAGGGCAGGTTTCGAAGTGGCCGAGGAAGTCGAGCGGGAGCGACTGGCGACGACCGGTACGATCCGCCTGCGCCGCGGGATGTTTCGGTTCGATTTGATCACGGCGTCGCTCCCCTTCGAGGAGGTGGCCGCGCGGCGAGCCAGCGTCCACGAATTGTTCGGCCTCCGGCTGCCGTTCCCCTCGGCCGAGGATCTGATCCTGTTCAAGGTTCTCGCCGGCCGCGACAAGGACATGCTCGACGCCGTCGGCATCGCCCGGCGGCATCGTGACCGGCTCGACGTCGTCTATCTCGAGGAGACCATCCGGCCGATTTGCGAGTTGGCCGAAGACATGGCTCCGTGGACAAGGCTCCAGCGTGCCCTCGAGAAGGCGGCCGGCGACTGAACGTAAGCCGTCGATGACGGCGCTCCCCCCCTGGCGGCTTGCATGGGGAGACCATCGCGGAGGCGCGCCGGTAGGTTTTCGAGTCACCCGACTGGCGCGACTCGCCGGTCCGTCACCAGATCCGGATCCGCTCCGACGTCGGCTTCCACAGCGCGTCGCCCTCCTTGACGCCGAACGCGTCGTGGAAGGCATCGAGGTTCATCACCGGACCGTTGGCCCGGTACTGCGACGGGCTGTGCGGGTCGGTGAGGAGCCGCTTCACCAGCTCCGCCTCACGGTACTTCCGCTGCCAGACCCGGCTCCAGCCGACGAAAAACAGCTGGTTGCCCGACCACCCCGAGACCTTCTCCGGTTCCTTGCCCGCCTTGGCGAGTTGGTAGGCCTTGTAGGACACCGCCAGGCCCGACAGGTCGGCGATGTTCTCGCCGAGCGTGAAATCCCCCTTCACACGCCGGCCGGGGAGCGGCTCGTAGCCGGAATACTGGTCGATGAGCCGCTTGGTGAGCGCCTCGAACGCCGCCCGGTCGGCGTCGGTCCACCAGTTGACGAGATTGCCGGCGCCGTCGTAGCGGCTCCCCTGGTCGTCGAAGGCGTGGCTGATTTCGTGGCCGATCACGCCGCCGATGCCGCCGTAGTTGAGGGCGTCGGGAGCGTCGACCGAGAAGAACGGCGGCTGGAGGATCGCCGCGGGAAACACGATCTCGTTGAGCGACGGGTTGTAGTAAGCGTTCACCGTCTGCGGCGTCATCCCCCACTCGTCGCGGTCGACGGGCTTGCCGAGCTTGGCGGTGTTGCGCTCGTGTTCGTAGCGGCGCGAGCGCATCACGTTGCCGACGAGCTCGTCGGGGCGGACCTCGAGGCCGTCGTAGGAGCGCCACGTCGTCGGGTAGCCGATCTTGGTGGTGATCTTCGCGAGCTTGTCGCGGGCCTTGGCCTTCGTCGCCGGCGTCATCCACGACAGCTCGTCGATGCTCGTGCCGAACGCCGCCAGCAGGTTCTTCACGAGCTCGTCCATCCGGGCCTTGGCCTGCAGCGTGAAGTGGCGCTCGACATACAGCTTGCCGACGACGTCTCCGAGGGCGCCGAAGTCGCCCGCCCCCTTGCCGCTGAGCGCGTCGACCGAGCGCTTCCAGCGCGGTAGCGGCTCCTGGATCCCGGCGATCTTGCGGCCGTGGAAGTCGAAGTGCGCCTCCTCGAACGGCGGCGAGAGGAAGGTCGCGTAGGCGTCGACGAGCTTGAAGCGGAGCCACGTCTTCCAGGTGGCGACGTCGACCGATTCGAATAGCGCCGCAAGCTTCTCGAAGTAGCTCGGCGTGGCGACGTTGACCTCCGCGATGCCCGGCGTGCCGGCGGCCTCGAGAAACGTCGACCAGCGCAGCTGCGGCGTCTTCCCGGAGAACTCGGCGGTGGCGAACTTGTTGTAGGTCTTGAGGGCGTCGCGCAGCTCGACCCGCGGCCACTGGATCTCGGCGAGGCGCTTCTCGAGGGCCAGGACCGTCTCGCCCGGCGCCTTGGTGCCGTCGCCGAGCAACGTGAACAGCCGGTCGGCGTAGGTCACCAGCGCCCCCCGGGCGGCCGTCTCCTTCTCGCCGTCCTTGAGGTAGTAGTCGCGGTCGGGGAGCGTGAGGCCGGCCTGGACGACCGTGGTCAGGTGGCGGGTCGAGTCCTTGTCGTCGATCCCGACGAACAGGCCGACCGGCGCGGCGACGCCGAGCGTACCGGCGACTCCGAAGGCGTAGGCGATCTCGTCGTGCGTCGACACGCCGTCGAGCCGGCTGAGCAGCTCGGCCAACGGCTTGGCCCCGAGGGCCTCGACGCGGGTCGTGTCCATGAAGGCGCGGTGGAAGTCGCCCACCTTGCGGGCGTCGCTCCCTGCCGGGGCGTCGGTCGCGGCGGCCTGCTCGACGATCTCACGGATCCGCTCGCGCGACAGGTCGTCGAGCGCGATGAACGAGCCGTAGTTGCTCTTGTCGGGCGGGATCGGCGTGTTTTTCAGCCACGTGCCGTTGACGTGGTTGTAGAGGTCGTCCTGGACGCGGATGCTGCGGTCGAACGTCGACTGGTCGACCGGCCCCTGGGCACGGAGGGGGGCGGCCGACGGGATGGCGAGCAGCGCGCCGAGGATGACGAGCGACGACCGGACGCGATTGGGGCCCATGGGCGAGGATCTCGTGGCAATGGAAGGAGAACGTCTGCCGCCGCGGAAGACGGTGCCGCGGCGGCGAGGTCACGCGCGGGAGTGTAGTCGCTGGCCGGTCAGGCGACACCGCCACGGTCCTTGCGGCGAAGCGCTGTGGGCGGTCGCCCGGTCGGGGTGGTAATGTGGGGCGACGTCCAGGCCCCCGGGTGAGGGGGTCAGGGAAGAAGCTGCGGCGGAGCCGTCACGCCCGGGGTGCCGTCGGCGGCGCGCGGCGGAGCAGGTCCTCCCGAGCGAGCGAGGGGAGCATGGCGATGGAGCGAGCGACGAACGGGGCCCGACGCGGGTGGCTGTGGGCAGCCATCGTGATCGGCGCGGGGATGACCGCGCGGGGCGAGGATCCGGTGGTCGTCGACGTCACCGGACCGCTGTCCGGCAAGGTGGGCGACAAGGTCGCCTACGAGGTCGAGCTGGTCAACCGCTCGGGACGCAATCTCGAGAAGCTGCGGATCGTCGACTACTTCGACGCCGGCTTCCACCATGAGGCGTCGGTCAGCCCGATCGAGCAAAAGGGGACGATCGACCTCGCCGCCGGCACGAGCAAACGCCTCACGCTCGAGTTCCTCCTCGACGAGCCCGGGCGGCAGTGCCACCGTGTCGAGATCATCGACCAGAATCACCAGCTGATGGGAAAGGCGACCGAGTGCATTCTCGTGCTCCCCGCGCCGGGTGCGCCGCCGGTCGCCGCCCCGAGCGCTGCCGCTGCCACGCCGACCCCGGCCCCGCCGGCGGGGCTGGCCCCACCGCCGATGGTGACGCCGCCGATCGTCGTCCCCGCGCCACTCGCTCCTCCCGCGGCGAGCGTCGTCGCCCCACCGCTCCCACGGCCGACCGAGCCGATCGCACCGGCGCTGAGCCTCGGCCTGACGGGGCCGGCCGAGGCGACGGTCGGGGGCGTCGGCAAGTTCATCGCCACGGTGCGCAACACCGGCGCGACGCCGTCGTCCGTGACCAAACTCGAGATCCGCTGGGACGATCCGTTCACGCCGTTGGAGGCGACCGAGGGGCACGTCCTTGCCGGGCAGACGATCTCCTGGACCCTCCCGGCGCTCGCGCCGGGTTCGGCGCACCAGTGCGAGGTCGACCTCCGGCCGGAGACGGTCACCGGAGGGTACCGCGGCACCGCGCGGGCCTGCGTGAAGGCCGTGGTCACCGACACTGCCGGCGGCGAGATGGTGGCCGATGAATCGTGCGTCACGATTCGGGCGGCGGCCCCGCCGTCGGTGGCCGTGCCACCGGTTCCGACCGCGATCGCACCCCCGCCGGCGGCGATGACGCCGCCGGCGGCACGTCCCTCCCGGCGGACGATGGCCGATGCCGGCCTGCGGGTGACGCTCGCCGACCTCGACGATCCGGTCGCCCCCGGTGGTGGGACGACCGTCGTCTGCACCGTCACCAACGACGGCAACGCCCCGACCGGCAAACTCAACGTGGTCGTGTCGATCCCCGAACAGGCGCGGTTCCTCGGCGATCCGGTGCCGTCGCGGGTGAGGATGGAGGGAAGGAGCGTGACGTTCGATGCCGTCGGCGGCCTGCCCCCGGGCGGCCACGCGATCTTCGAGGTTTCCTACCGGCTCCCGCCGGGCAGCATCGGCCAGGCGATGGCCACGGTCACCGCCGACGACATCGTCGGCAGCGGCCAAGGGGTCTGCTCGACGACGTTCCTCGCGCCTTGAACCGGCGACGCGGACCGCGGCCAGCCCGCGCCGCATTCGCCGCCGGGCGGGTGTCCCGGCCGCGCCGCCGGTGACGGTGAGGACCGGCGGCGGCGTTTCCGGCGGACCGTGACGGCTGTCGGTGACGAAGAGAGACACAGGGAGCGGGTCCGGACCGGCCTGCCCCACGCCACCGCATCGGGTGCCGGAACACCGGAGTGTTTCGGATTCGGTCCGTGTCCTCGCGCGGCAGGTCCGGTCCTCGGTCCGACCCGCCGCCGCCGAAACCCGGCGGCAGCGGTCCCGGTTTCGATCCACCGCATGCTCGTCGTCACATCCAACTGGGGAATCGGTGACGGCTCGCTCGGCGCCGGCCCGGAGGGGGGGCGCGGCCGGGCGTTCGCCATCGCCGTGCAGCGTGCCGCCGCCCGGGTGGGATGCCGGCCCGACGGCAGCTACCGGCCGGTCGAGCGCGTCGACGTGGTGTTCGCCGGTGACACGTTCGACTGGCTGGTGAGCCGCCGCTGGGGGGATGCCATTCGCCCCTGGGACGGCGGACCGGAGGCGGCGGCGCTGCGCCGTGCCGTCACCCGGGCGAGTGCCGCCCGCGCCTGGGACACGCTCCACGGGCTGGTGAAGCTCGTTCGGTCGGGGCTGCCGGTGCCGGCGGCCGACGCGCGCGGGCGCCCGCGGGCCGACCGCGTCGTGCGCGTGCCGGTGGGGCTGCTCCTGCTCGCTGGCGACCGCGACCCGTGGATCGAACAGGCCGGCGGGAGGCGGCTCGCGGCGCGGCTGGGGATCGCCGTCGGTTCGGGGACCGGTACGGGCGGAGTGGTGATCCATCACGGCCACGAGGCCACCGCCGTCGACCGGTCGCGCCCCCGCGTCGGACCCGCCGGCGAGGTCGGCCCGTCGCTCCTCGACAGCGTCCTCGTCGATCTCCTCGTGCCGTTCGCGACGGCGGTGATCGGCTTGCCGGCGGGGCGCCTCGTGCGCCGGCTGGCGGCAGCCGAGTCACCGCTCGACATGCCGGCAGTCGTCGCCGCGGCACTGGAGACCCCGCTGGCCGCGGCGGGGACGCGCGCGGCGCTGGTCGATGCCTGGCGCTGGGCCGTTGACACCTGGTGGAAACGCGCCCGGCGGCTGCGGCCGCGGTCGATCGCGCCGTTCGATCCGCTCGATGCCCTGGCGACGTGGCTCGAGGCGATCGACCCGCGCCCCGACCGCCCCCCGTCGCCATGGCTCGAGGCGGTCACCGGCCCTCCCGACCCGCGGGCATTCACGCTGGCCGCGGAGGTCGTGGTGCTCGGCCATCCGGTCTCGCGCCCACCCGCGCCGCGTGTCCGCTGCGTCGCGCTCGGCCCGACGCCGCCGGGCCAGGGAGTCGCCACCGGCGGGGCGACGACCGTCGGTGGCCCGGGAGCGACACGGATCGTGCCCGGGGTCGCGGCGTTCGAGCCAGTCCGGGCGGTCGTGCTCGACGGAACGTCGGCGGCGAGCGTGGTCTGGGCCCTCGACGGGTTCGACGATCCGCGCCGGCCTCTGGCGACGGTCGGCGACGGTCGCGGGGCCCCGCGCGAGGCGGCGTGACGGGGCGGCGTGGGGACAACCGCCCGCCACGCGCGGGCGGAAGGGAGGACGAGGCGTGCAATCGTTGGTCGAGGTCCGGACGACGTTTCCCGATCGGCTCCGCGCCGAGGCCTGTGCCCGCAGGCTCCTCGAGGCGGGACTGGCCGCGTGCGTGCAGATCGACGGGCCGGTGACGAGCGTCTACCGCTGGCAGGGGCGGATCGAGTGCGCGGAGGAGTGGCGCTGCACCTGCAAGACGACCCCCGCGGCGGCGGCGGCGTGCGCGGCGGCGCTGGTGGCCGACCATCCCTACGACCTGCCGGAAGCGCTCGTCGCCCGGGTCGAGGGGGGCGATGCCTACGCGCACTGGGTCGCCGACGGCGTGACGACGATGCCCGCCGCGGTGCCGCCGCCACCACCCCCCGGCGTTGACGCGGGGATGGCGTTCGAGGCGGTCATCCACGCGCTCCGGCCGGTGTCGCCGGGGCCGGTGCATGCCGACGCCTGGGGCACCTGGCCGACACTGGCGGCGGGAGGTGCGGGGATCCCGCCGTTTGCGATCTCGTTCGACGACGCGCTGGAGTCGATCGCCCGGATGGAAGGGGTCTATGCCGAACCCGACGGATCGGTGGTCGGGGTCGATCCGGTGGCGCGCGCGTGGCAATTCGACGCGCAGCTCTCCGACCTCGGCGGCCGGCTCCTGGCCGTGGAGATCAAGGGGAGCTGCCCGGCGACGGTCTTCGACCGTCTGCTGTCCGCCTGCGGGTGGCCGGCCTCGCCGGTGATGGCCCAGCTGCCCCGAGCCGGCGTGTTTCTCGACGAGGCGACGTTCCGCCGCCATGCGTCAGCGCGGTGGGAGGCGGGGGACGCGCGGACCCTGCGGCCCGGGTGAGCTGCTGCGGGTGGGGTTGTGCGGGGGTGGGGACCTTTCCGGCAGCCGCCATCGTCGTCGGCCGATACGATTCGTGAAACGTGTCGGAGGACCCCGGGGACATCCCATGACGATCGTCGGCGGCAGGCGCGTGCGGGGCGGCGTGGAGGTCGGGGTCGCGGTGCTCGGCTTGTCGGGCTGGTTGGCCGCGACCGTCGCCGGGGGGGCGACGCCGGCCGACCCGCTGGCGGTGAGCAACGCCTACGGCTCCGGTGTCCACGCTTTCCACACGCTCGATTTCGGCCGCGCCCACGAGGCCTTCTCGGCGGCGATCGACGCCGGCACGGAGGATCCGCGGGCCTACTACTTCCGCGGTCTGGCCGCGCTCAAGCTCGGCAGGATCGAAGACGCCGACATCGATTTCGCCGAGGGGGCCAACCGCGAGGCGGCCGGTGCCGGCGGGATCAACGTCTCGCGGTCGCTGGAGCGGGTCCAAGGGTGCGATCGGCTGCGGCTCGAGCAGTTCCGCGCCCGGGCGCGGATCGCCGCCGTGCAGCGCGACGAGGGGGCGATCCGCGGCCGCTACGCCGATATCTACGATGCCGAGGCCGATGTTCGCCGCCGTGTCCGTCCGCGCTCGGTCCTCCCGCAGCCCGAGCCGCTCGTTCCGCCGGCCGCCAAGCCGGTCGCCCCGGGCCGCGCCGTCCGCCCCGAGCCCGGCGTGCCCGCCGAGGCGGCGGAGCGGCCGAGCCTGCCGCGGCGCCGGGCCGACCCGGCCGATCCGTTCGGCGACGACGGGCCGATGACTGACGACCGCCTCGACCAGCGCGACCAACTGCGCGAGCGCGGCAATTCCGAGCGCGACGACGTCTTCGACCAGCGCGACCAGCAGATGGAGGACCGCGCGAGCGAGACCGACGACTCCCTCGATCAGCGGGACGCCCAGGAGGAGCGGGAGGCCGCGGGAGGGGGGCGCTGACCGCGTCGCCTGCCGTGCCGATGAGCGATCCAGTCGCCGCCGGGATCCTCGACCGCCTCGAGGTCGCGACGTTCGTCGATCCCCACTCCCACATCGATCCGCACGCCCCCGCGGCGCGGTCGCTGGCCGACATCCTCGGCTACCACTACTACACCGAACT
>VGZO01000045.1 GCA_016872555.1 Planctomycetota bacterium | reverse complement strand
CTACGCGGCCTACATGCAGGCCTACGGCCGTGCCGGTCTCGACGCGATCGATCTCAGGGGAGTGAAGTTCCTCGCCAGGCTCAATTGATACACGATCGAGTTCGGCCTCATGCTCGTGGGTGGCCACGTGAAGGCTTATGGGGCGGGGATCATGTCGTCGTACGGCGAGGCGCGGTACATGCTTCATGATCCCTCGCCGCACGTGCTGCGGTTCGACCTGGAGCGGGTGCTGCGGACCGGCCATTCCATCGACGATTTCCAGGCTACCTCCTTCGCGATCGACAGCTTCGAGGCGTTGTTCGAGGAGTGCATCACGCGGCCGTTCGCACCGCTCTACGAGTCGTCCCGCGCGCAGCCGCTCCTGACGCCGTTCGAGATCCACGCCACCGACACGGTGCTGCACCGCGGCACGGGCGCCTCCTGGAAGGATTTCCCCGTACGGAAGACGGCGCTCAAGTAGGGCCGACTCGGCCGAGTGGCGGCGAGCCGTCGCTGATGTACGACCGGTCGCATTCAGGGAGGGCTTTTTCCACGGCTAACGGTCCGTGGACAAAGCCATCTGAGGCGAGTGTCCACTGTGGCGACCGCGGGAAACGCCGAGGGTTTCCCAGGCCGCCATCGGCCGCATCCCGCGGCGGATCGCTTTTTCAGGATTCGTCCCGAACAGGAGGACCGACGCTGATGGCAGGCTCCAGCTCGGATTCCGCTCGCCGGCCAAGCCGGAGGCGTACATGGAGATCCATCGCCCGGAGATCTACACTTCCCCGAGATCGTCCCCGAGCGATGCACCGACCGAAGACACCGGCACACGCTGACCGACTCGGTGACGCCTGTGCATCGCCACACGGGAGCCTCCGATGAATCCGGCCAAGGTGCGCCGCAGCGCCGTCACCCGCCTCACCGACCTGCCGAACGTCGGGCCGGCCATGGCGCGTGATTTCGAGCGGCTCGGGATCAGGTCGCCGGCCGACCTCGAGGGGCGCGACCCGCTCGCCCTGTACGAAGCCCTGTGCAAAGCGACACGCACGCGGCACGACCCGTGCGTCCTCGACGTGTTCATGTCGGTGACGGGATTCATGGCCGGTGGCGAACCTCGGCCCTGGTGGGAGTTCACGGCGGAACGGAAGCGGCGCTTCGGGGCGATGGCGGCAGCGCGCAAGGGCCGGGCAAAACGCCGGCGGTGACACCGCTCCCGTCGTGCATCGCTTCGCCTCCCCGTCGACTCCGGCTAGGCTCACGGCCGTGGGAGCGTGGGTTGGTCGCGGTTCGCACCAAGCCGACGCGCGACGGCACGATTTCCCTTCCCTCCTCACGACTTCCCCTCCCCGGCCCGCGGCCGAGTAGCCCGCAGCCGGGCGGATCGACGACACCCGGGCATCCGGCCTGACGACGGAGGACCAACCGTGGCAACGCGCCCCCTTCCCGAGACCGTCCCTGCCGATCTGGCCGACCGGCTGCGCGCCCGGTTTCAGGACTGGCCATTGATCGCGGCCTGGGGGCTGGCGATCGAGGCGCTCGAGCCGGGCCGGGCGGAGGTCAGCCTCCCTGCCACGCCGGCGGTGACCAACGGGCCGCGCGGCCACGTCAACGGCGGCGTTCTGGCGGCGCTGGCCGACCTCGCCAGCGCCCTGGCGTTGAGCACCGCGTTCGAGGGGCGCATGCCGTTCGCGACATCGGACCTCCACATCCGCTACCTCGAGCCCGCCATCGGCATGGTCACCGCCAAGGCCGAGGTCGTGCGGCTCTCCGAACGCAGCGGCGTCGTCGAATGCCGGATCCATGCCGGCGGGGAGATCGCCTGCCTGTCGACCGCCCAATTCGCGATCCGGCGCGGCCTGGCCGGATGACGCGGCGGTGACACGGCCAATCGGGCAAGCCCCACGGCCCCGGGGATGACCGTGGACAAAGCCCTCCGTGGCCCCGACCGGCCGCGGGCCTGCCGGCTCATCGAGTCCACTCAGGCGAGGATGTCGGTGAGGACGTGGCCGTGGACGTCGGTCAGACGCCGGTCGATGCCGTTGTTGCGCCAGGTGAGCTTGGTGTGTTCGATCCCCAACAGCCGCAGCACGGTGGCGTGGACATCGTGCACGGTCGTCGGATCGTCGCGGTCGAGCGGCTTGTAGCCCCACTGGTCGCTCAACCCGCTCGTCACGCCCCCCTTGATCCCGCCGCCGCACAGCCAGGTGGTGAACACGTAGGGATTGTGGTCGCGCCCCCGGCCGCCCTGCGAGCTCGGCATCCGGCCGAATTCCGTCGTCCACAGCACGAGCGTGTCGTCGAGCATGCCGCGCCGGTCGAGATCCTGGATCAGCGCGGCGGCCCCGCGCGCCATGCCGAGGGCGAGCGGCCCGTGGTCGCGGGCGACGTCCTCGTGCGAATCCCAGTTGCGCCGTGGAAAGCCGTTGTCGTTGCCGCTCCAGACCTGCACGAAGCGGACGCCCCGCTCGAGCAGCCGCCGGGCCGCCAGGCAGCGGAGGCCGAAGTGGTGCGTCTCCTCTTCGGCGTTGATCTCGGCCGGCCAGGCGCCGCGCTCGGGTTGGACGCCATACAGGGCGCGGACATGGGCCGGCTCCGCGGCGATGTCGAGCGCCTCGGGCGCCGCCAGCTGCATCCGCGCCGCCAACTCGTACGACCGGATCCGCGCCTCGAGCCGTGAGTCTCCCGGCCGGGCTTCTTCATGACGGCGGTTGAGCCGGGCGAGAACGTCGCGCGTGGCGGCGTCGGCACTCGCCGTGACGAACGGGCCGGCGGCGTGGGGCCGCAGGTCGGCGACCGGATCGGCGGCCGCCGGCTGCACGACAGTGCCCGAGTAGCGCGCGGGGAGGAACCCGGCGTCCCAGTTCTTCACGCCGTTGGAGGCATAGCCGCGATGGTCGGGGAGGACGACGAACGTCGGGAGGTTGTCGTTGAGCGAGCCGAGGGCGTAGCTCACCCAGCAGCCGGCGCCGGGAAACCCGGGGAGGACGAAGCCGGTCGTCTGGAGGAGCGTGGCCGCCGAGTGGACCCCCGACGAGCTCACCATGTCGTGGATGAACGCCATCCGGTCGACGACCGCGCCGAGGGGAGCGACCACGTCCGACAGCAATTTGCCGCAGCCACCGTAGGGGGCGAACTCCCATACCGGCTTGAGCCACGGGCCGAGGCCGTCCTGAAACGCCTCGACCGCCTCGCCGAAATCGCTCGGCTGCCCATGGCGCCTGACGAGCTCCGGTTTGTGGTCGAAGAGGTCGATGTGGCTGGCGGCCCCGGCCATGAACAGCTGCACCACGCGCTTCACGCGCGGCGGATGGATGCAGGCCGGATGCAGCCCGGCGCCACCGTCGGCGACCGCCTCGCGCTGGCCCGCCAGCAGCGCTGCCAGGGCGATCCCGCCGAGCCCGCCGCCGCTCCCCGCCAGCCAGTCGCGGCGCGACACGGCCTCCGGGCCTGCGGCGCGGTGAAACGGCGAATCGTTGCGGAATCGACGGCGCGGCATCGGGACACCGGAACGGTTCAATCGACGAACGTGAACTCGGCGAGGTTGAACAGCGCCCGGCAGACGTTGTCCATGCCATGGTCGCGGGCCACGTCGACCAGCGCCGCCACCTCGGCCGGCTCGGGAGGCCGGCCACAGCCGAGGAGAAACGCGCGTGTCACCTGTGACTCGAGGTCGGGCCCGGCCTCGCGGGCCACGCGCTCGGCGAACACGTGCGACTGGACGAGCATGAAGCCGTTGTTGAGCAGCGCCAGGGCCTGCGGCGCCGAGATGCTTTCGGTGCGTTTTTCGACCCGCATCGACGGGTCGGCGCAGTCGAGGCTCGTCATGAACGGCTGCGTCTGGCTGCGGACGACGAACCGGTACACGCCACGCCGCCAGGTCGAGCGGTCGGCGGGATCGGCCAGGTCGTAGCGGTAGTGGGGCGAGTGCTCGGGGCGCTCGACCTTGAAATCCTGCCAGCCCGGCCCCCCCATCGTCAGGTCGAGCGCGCCGCTCACCGCCAGGACGGCATCGCGCACCCCCTCGGCCTCGAGCCGGCGCCGCTGCTGCCGCCACACCAGGGTGTTGTCGGAATCGACGGCCGCGGCGTCGGCTCGGGAGGCCGACTGCTGGCGGTAGGTGGCACTGGTGACGATCAGGCGGTGGAGCGACTTGAGCGACCCGCCACCGTCGCGGAACGTCGCCGCCAGCCAGTCGAGGAGGTCGGGGTGCGACGGCCTCGCCCCCATCCGGCCGAAATCGCTCGGCGTGTCGACCAGCCCGCGGCCGAAGTGGTAGTGCCACACACGGTTGACGGCGCTGCGCCAGGTGAGCGGATTGGCCGGGTCGACGAGCCAGTGCGCAAGCGCCGCACGCCGCTCCCCCTCCGCATGGCCCGGCGGCAGCTCGAACCGCGCCGCGAGCATGCCCACGGCCGACAACGTACCCGGGCCCACTTCGCGCGTCGGGGCGAGGACGTTGCCACGGGAGAGGACGTGGATCGGCCGCGGCTGGCCCTGGCGCTTGTGGCTGGTGGCCGAGTAGACACGCGCGAGGGGCGGGAGCGCCGCCCGCGCCGCCTCGGCCGCGGTGATCTCGCTCGCCACGGCCTCGAGCGCGGCTGACGTGTCGGGGTCGCGCGCCGCGGCCAGCAGCCGCTCCCGTTCCTCGCGAAGGGGCGCGGCGGTGTCGTCGGACCCCGCGGGGCTCGTGCCGTCGACGAGGTTCGCCCGCCCCCACCGCGGCGGCGCCTCGATCGAATCGGCGGCCGTGACCGCCGCGCCAGCCGCGAGATTCGTTCCGTCGGCGGTGCGGACGACCAGTTCGGCGAGGGCGAAGATGAAGTCGTTCTGCCGCGGTGCGAGCTTCGTGGCGGTGATGCGGACGTGGCGCGCGCCCGTGCCGCAGGAGAAGGTCTGCGGTTTCGTCCCCGGGTTGGCCACGTCGGCCTCGGTGAACGCCGCCACCGTGGTGACCCCGTCGCGAAACTCCGGATCGTTCGCCACCTCGACACGGAATCGGCGCGGGTAGCCGAAGCCGGCGCCGATCCCCGCGAACTCGTCGTGGCAGGGATGGAGGACGATCTCGTGGATCGCCCGTTCGGCACCAAGATCGACCTGGACCCACTTCGCCACGTCCGCGCCGGCCTCGATGGCGGAGTGCCAGCCGTAGGCGGGTGTTGGATTGGGGCCGGCGGGCTTGGGAAGGGCGGCGATCGCCCGATCGAGCTCCTCCAGCCGGGGCCCCGCGGCCTCGCGGACCCGGGCCTCGAGGTCGCGGCGCCGGCCGGCCAGCGCGTCGAGCCGCGCCGCGAGCTCGGCGTGGGTGCGCGCCACCTGCGGATCGGCGGCATACGGGCGGTCGTCACGGTCGACCGCCGCGAACACCGCCTGGAGCGAGTAGTAGTCGTCCTGGCTGACAGGGTCGAACTTGTGGGCGTGGCACTGGGCGCAGTGCACCGTCACGCTGGCGAACGTGCCGATCGTGGTGGCGACCATGTCGTCGCGGTCGAGGTGACGGGCGATCTTGCCGTCTGTCTTCGTCTCCGGCACCTCGACATGGCCGATGAAATCCCATGGGCCGGCGGCCAGGAATCCGAGCGCCTCCTGGCCGTCGCGGGTGTCGGGCCAGAGCACGTCGCCGGCGATCTGCTCGGCCACGAACCGGGCGTAGGGCTTGTCGTCGTTGAGGGCGCGGATCACGTAGTCGCGGTACGGCCAGGCGTTGGGGCGCGGCTTGTCCTTGTCGTAACCGTGGGTGTCGCCGTAGTGGACGACGTCGAGCCAGTGCCGCGCCCAGCGCTCGCCATGGCGCGGGCTGGCCAGCAGCTTGTCGACGAGGGTTTCGTAGGCGTTCGGATCGGGATCGGCCACGAACGCCTCGACATCGGCCGGATCGGGGGGCAGGCCGAGGAGGTCGAACGACAGCCGCCGGATGAGCGTGCGCCGGTCGGCGACGGGGGCGGGGGCCAGGCCCCGTTCGGCCAGTGCCCGGCGCACGAAGAAGTCGATCGCGTTCCGTTCCGGCTCCACGGCCGGCAGGCCGGCGAATGCCGCCACGGCCGGTGGCACGGGCACCGTCTTCACCGGCTGCCAGGCCCAATGGTCGAGGCGCTCGTCACGCGCGGCCGGCTCCGGCCCGTCGGCCCCCGGCCACGGTGCGCCGGCGTCGATCCAGGTGGCCAGCGCCGCAACCTCGGCGTCGGTGAGCCGCTCGCCGTCCGGCGGCATCCGCTCGGAGGGCTTCGTCGATCTGATCCGGCGCACCAATTCGCTCGCCGCCCCCTTGCCGAGGACGACCGCCGGCCCGAAGTCGCCGCCGGTCAGGACCCCGGCGCGTGTGTCGAGCCGCAGGTGCGATTCCTGCGTGTCGGGGCCGTGGCAGTCGACGCACCGGACCGTGAGTAGGGCCCGCGCGGCGGCATGGGCGTCACCGTCCGTCGGCAGGTCGGCGGCGATGCGGGAAAGCGGCGCGAGCAGCACGAGCATCGGCCACGCGCTTCGCCAGCCACGGTCCATGGAACCCCTCGCTGAGGGCGATCGAGCCGACGGAATGCGGTACCGGTTTCGACGGGCGCCCCGCTGACCGATCGCGCTCCTGGAGCCACCGTGGCCAGCCATGCCCGCCACGGCACACGGCTGCTAGGCTTGCTTCATTGCAACGTAGTATAAATCGATCGAACCGGCGGGGGTGGACACGTGGGGGCATGGCGAATATCGGACACCGTGCCGGCCGATCTTGCCGAGCGCATGCAGGGCCGGTTCCAGGATTGGCCACCGATCGCGAATTGGGCCCTGTCGATCGCGGATCTCCAACCGGGCCGGGCCGAGATGCATCTGACCGCGACGGCCGCGGTCACCAATGGCCCCCGCGGCACCGTCAACGGCGGCGTGCTGGCGGCGCTCGCCGACCTGACCAGTGCCCTCGCCCTGAGCACGGCCTTCGACGGCAAGATGCCGTTCGCCACCTCCGATCTCCATATCCGCTACCTCGAACCGGCCGTCGGCGTGGTCGCGGCGAAGGCCGAGGTCGTGCGGCTATCGGGGCGCAGCGCCGTGGTCGAATGCCAGATCCGGGCCGCCGACGAGATCGCCTGCCTGTGCACCGCGCAATTCGCGATCCGACGCTCCCTGGGAGGATGACGCCGCCACCGGCCCGGCAGCGCCGTGGTCACGGCGGCAGACCCGCCCCGCATCAGCGCGTCGGGGGCGTCGCGTTCGCGGGTGGGCGGCTGAACCGGAAGCAGTCGATGTCGCCGACGCTCATCGATTCGCCGTTGGCGTCCATCACCACTTTCATCACCGACCGCCCTGCCGGCACGCGCACCCCTCCGACGCGGATCGTCTGCAGCTTTCCCCATCCGCCTGTGTCGGGGACCGTGATCGGCCCGGTGGCATCGACCCCGTCGAACTCGATGTGGAACCGACCTCCCGCCTTCGCCGAGGCCACCGGAATCTCGACCGTGTACGGCCCCGGGGCGTTCACCTCGACGGTGTAGACGAGCCACTCGCCGGCGCGTGTCCAGCCGATCCCGTGGCCGTTCGAGGCATCGGGGCGGCGCTCGATGTCGACCTGCGTCGGGCCGCGGTAGTCGGCTCCTTCGTTGACGGCGTTGACGTCGTGGTACGCGACGCCAGCCTCCCCCTCGTCGAAATCCTCCGCCTCGACGACTCCCGGAATCCGCCGCGGGGTGCCACCGAACGGCAGCGTCGCCGCGCGTTCGGAGGCAAGAAACAGGACGCAGATCACGACCAGGGGCACCCTCATGACGAACCCTTTCAAGAGCAGATGGCCGGGAAGGTGCCGGTCGCGGGCACACGGTCGGGCCTGCGGCCTGGCCGTCAGCGCGCGGCCTCGCGCCGCACGTGGCGCGGCGCGATCACGTCGGTCGCCAACCCGACCCGCTCGAGGAGCAGGATCACATAGTAGGTGACGTCGATCTCCCACCAGCGGTGCTGGACCGAGGCGCTGGCCGGGTCGTGGTGGTGGTTGTTGTGCCACCCCTCGCCCATCGCGACGAGGGCGACGAGCCAGTTGTTACGGCTGTCCTCGTCCGTCGCGTAGGTCCGGTAGCCGAACAGGTGGGTCAGCGAGTTGACGCTCCAGGTGATGTGCCAGACCAGGACCGTGCGGACGAACACGCCCCACACGAGCACGCTTGCCGCGCAGGTGTAGCCGGCGGCCCAGTCGCCTCCCCACCATCTGCCCACGGCGAGCCCCGCCAGCCAGTAGGCGGCTGCGTGCAGCGCGTAGATCCAGACGGTCGCGGTCGGGTGACGCTCGAGCGAGCGGAAGAACCCGTCGGCGAGGATGTCGCGCGCATAGCGGTCGAGAAACGCCCAGCCCTTGCGCTGCGGCACGCGGCGGAACAGCCAGCCCATGTGCGACCAGGCGATCCCGCGCCGCGGCGAGTGCGGATCCTCCGGGTCGTCGGAGTGGGCATGGTGGAGGCGGTGATTGGCCACCCATCGCGCGGGAGTGTCTTCCAGCGAGCACAGCGCGACGACGGCCAGCGCCCGCTCCAGCCAGCGCGGCACCTTGAGGCTCCGGTGCGCGAGAAGACGGTGGTAGCAGAGATTGATCCCGAGCGTCCCGAACACGAACGTGCCGACCGCGGCGAGTGCGACTGCGGGCCAACTGCAATACGCCGGAAACAGCGCGAGACCGGCCAGCAGATGGACGGCCACGATCGGCACGAGGTATTCCCAGTGGATCGCGGTGCCGATGGCCGCGCGGGGCGCGGTGGAGGAGACAGCCAAGGTTGTCCTCGGGTTGAGAGGTCCGGTCCATGGACTTGCCCGATTGTCGCGGAGCGCGCCGGTTTCGCAAGAACCACGTCGATCGCCGGCAGCCGCCGGATGCCGCGCCCCGCTCCCGCCGGTTACGATTGTCGTGCCTCACATCCGGCGCGACCGTCATCCCTTCCCCAGCCGATGCGGAGCGGGGCTCAAATGACCGACCTTCGCACCTGTCGCGACGACCAAGGCGTCGAGGCCGGCGGGGATGCTCCGGGGCCATGCCGCGGAGCCGAGCCGTGACCGCGCCGCTCCTGGCGATGGACGGGATCTCGAAGACGTATCCTGGCGTGCAGGCGCTGGCCGACGTCCGCCTCGATCTCGCCCGCGGGGAGGTCCTCGCCTTGCTCGGCGAAAACGGTGCCGGCAAGAGCACGCTGATGAAGATCCTCGGCGGCGCCGTGCGCCCCGACGCCGGACGGATCGTCATCGACGGCGTCGAACGGGCGCTGCGGACGCCGCCCGACGCGATCCGCGCCGGCGTCGCCGTGATCCACCAGGAATTCAATCTCGTTCCGGCGCTCGGGGCCGCCGACAATCTCTTCCTCGGGCAAGAGATCGCCCATGGCCTGCCCGGCTTCGGCATCGTCGACCGCGCGGCCCAGCGGCACCGGGCCGGCGCGATCCTCGCTCGGCTCGGCGCCGACTTCGATCCCGACCGCCCCTGCCGCACGCTGTCGGTGGCCGGGCAGCAGCTCGTGGAGATCGCCAAGGCGCTGGTGTCGGGGGCGCGGATCCTCGTCATGGACGAGCCGAGCGCGGCCCTGTCGGCTCCCGAGGTGGCGGCGCTGCACGGCGTGATCCGCGACTTGCGCCGCGACGGCACGGGGATCGTCTACGTCACCCACCGGCTCGACGAGATCGCCTCCGTCTGCGACCGCGTGACGGTCCTCCGCGACGGGCGCAACGCCGGGGGCACCGCGGTGGCCGCTGCCGACCGGGCCGACCTGATCCGCCTGATGGTCGGTCGGGAGCTCACCGAGGAGTTCCCCCACCGCGACACGGTGCCGGGCGCGGCGCGGCTCGTCGTCGCCGGGCTGTCGCGTGGGACGGCCGTCCGTGGCGTCTCGTTCACCGCGCGGCGCGGCGAGGTGCTGGCGATCACCGGCCTGGTCGGTTCGGGCCGGACGGAGGTCCTCCGGCTCCTGTTCGGTGCCGACCGGCGCGACGCCGGCAGCGTGCACCTCGACGGCGTGCCGGTCGCGCCGCGCTCCCCCGCCGCCGCGATCGCGGCCGGGATCGGCCTCCTCCCCGAGGACCGCAAGCTCCAGGGGCTCGTCCTCGGTCTCTCGGTCCGCGAGAACTTCGCCCTCCCGAACCTCGCCCGGTTGTCGCACGGCGGCGTCGTCAGTCGCACCGACGAGCGGCGCGAGTGTGGCGAATTCATCGCATCGCTGCGGATCAGGACCCCGCGCCAGGAGGCGGCGGTGCGGGGGTTGTCGGGCGGCAACCAGCAGAAGGTGGTGCTCGCCAAGTGGCTGGCGCGGCGCTGCGAGGTGCTCCTGTTCGACGAGCCGACGCGCGGCGTCGACGTCGGAGCGAAGGTCGAGATCTACCGGCTGATCAACGACCTCGCCGCCGCCGGCAAGGTCGTGGTGATGGTCAGCTCCGACCTCCCCGAGGTGCTGGGGATGGCCGATCGGATCGTCGTCATGCACGACGGGCGGATCACCGGCCGGATCGACGACGTCGCGACGGCCACCCAGGAATCGATCATGGAGGCCGCCGTCGCATGATCGCCCTCCGACAGGCGCTCGCCCTGCTTCGGGGCCGGCTTCACGAACTCGGCATGGCGTGGGTGCTGCTCGCGCTGTGCGTGCTGTTCAGCGTGCTGACCTGGAGCGAACAGCAGCCCTCCGGCGCCGCGGCCGCCGACGCCATCGCCGAGCGGATCCTCGCCGCCACGCCGCACCCCCGCGTGCTGGTGGCGATCCGCGACGTCCCCGACGACGTCGCCCTCGCCGACCGGCTCGTCGACCGGCTCCGCAGCGGCGGGGCGACGGTCGTCGCGGTCGCCAAGGGGGGGCCGAAGGACGCGCGGGACGCGCTCGGGCGCGTTGCTGCAGAGACCCCGGGGCTCGACGCGATCGCCGGGAGCGCCGCGAGCATGGCGTGGGGCGTGTTCGCCGACGTCGGCACCGACTTCCCCGCGCTCGGCGCGCCGGCGCTGGTGCGCCCGCGGTCCTACCGGTGGCCCAACTTCCTCAAGGCCGAAAACCTTCTCAACATCGCCAACCAGATCGCCGTGATCGCGATCCTTGCCGTCGGAATGACGCTGGTGATCCTCACCGGCGGCATCGACCTGTCGGTCGGGAGCATCATCGCGCTGGCCAGCGTGGTGACCGCGATCGTCATCCGCGACCGGTGCGGCGGCGTCGCGGCGGGACCGGGGGGCATGGTCGTCGCCGGGCTCGTCGGGATCGCCGTCGGCGCGGCGTGTGGCGCCGTGTCGGGGGGCGTGGTCGTGGCCTTCGGGATCCCGCCGTTCATCGCGACGCTGGCGATGATGCTCGTGGCCGGGGGCACGGCGTCCTTGCTCGCGCGCGGCGAGAGCGTGTACCAACTCCCCGACGGCTTCATGTGGCTCGGCCGCGGGGCCGACCTGGTCGGGATTCCCAACGCCGTCGTCGCGATGCTCACCCTGTACGCGCTCGCCCAGTTCACGATGACGCGGACGACGTTCGGGCGCTGGGTCCTCGCCGTCGGCGGCAACCGCGAGGCGGCGCGTCTCTCGGGCGTGCCGGTGTCGGCGACGCTCGTGGCGGCCTACGTCCTCTCCGGGGCGCTGGCGGCGCTCGGCGGAGTCGTCATGGCATCGCAGCTCAAGAGTGGCTCGCCGAACTTCGGGCAGATGTACGAGCTGTTCACGATCGCCGCGGTGGTGGTCGGGGGAACGAGCCTCGCCGGGGGCGAGGGAAGCATTGTCGGGACGCTCGTCGGCGCCCTGGTCACGGCCGTGATCAACAACGGCATGAACCTCCTCGGCATCGAGAGCTACACGCAGCGCGTCGTCCTCGGCCTGGTGATCCTCGGCGCGGTCCTCCTCGACCGGCTCCGCCGCCGCTGACCGGCCGGACCGTCGCCCGAGGCCGGCTGACCTTCGCTCCCGGGCCAAGCTGCCTGGACGCCGTCGTGCGACCGCTACGCGCCGGGCCGCCCCTGCTCGAACAGGTCGGTCGTCCGGCACCAGAAGTCGCCGCCGAGGCGCGCCACCGTGCGAATCCGGAGCGGGTCGGGCTGGCCGGCCGCGTCGAGCACGGCATCGTCGACGACGATCGTCACCACCTCGCCGATGACGAGGTTGGCGGAGATCGGCCCCGATCCGATCGGGATCACCTGCTGCATCCGGCACTCCATCGCGAATGCCACGCCGGCCAGCCGCGGAGGCGCCACCCGCCGCGAGGCAACCGTCTCCATCCCCACCAGCTCGACCTCGCTCTCGTCCGGCGGAAGCGGCGCCGCGCTGCGGTTGATCTCCGCGGCATGCCGCTCGGTGGCGGCGTTGATCACGAATTCGCCGCCGTGCTCGATGTTGACCAGCGTGTCCTTGCGCTTGCCGTCGCGGGTCAGCGTCGGCGAGATCACGACCACCGGCGGGTTGGCGCCGAAGGCGTTGAAGAAGCTGAACGGCGCCAGATTGACGACGCCGCGCGGCGAGAGCGTGGTCACCCAGGCGATCGGCCGCGGCGTGACCAACCCGACGAGGACACGGTACACGTCGACCACCTCGGTCCGTGCGACGTCGATCTCCATCACCCCTCCATCCACGACAACGGGTACTCGGGCCGGTCGAACACCAGGGCGCCGCGGGCGACTGCCAGCGGCCGGAACGTGTCGATCATCACCGCCAGCTCGTCGGTCCGGTCCACGTTCCGGCTGGCGACGATCGTCCCGGGATGCGGGCCGTGCGGGATGCCGTGGGGATGGAGCGTGAACGAGCCTGCCTCCACACCGCGCCGGCTGCCGAACCTGCCGCGGACGTAGTACAGCACCTCGTCCGACTCGACGTTGCTGTGGACGTAGGGGACCTTCACCGCCCGGGGATCGGTATCGAGCATCCGTGGGGCGAACGTGCAGATCACGAACCCCGGCCCGTCGAACGTCTGGTGGATCGGCGGCGGCTGGTGGATCCGGCCGGTGATCGGCTCGAAGTCCTCCGCATTGAACGCGAACGGGTAGACCATCCCGTCCCAGCCGACGACATCGAACGGATGGCTCGCGACCTCGTACCGGGCGCGGCGTTCGCCGTCGCGGACGACGATCGTGTGCCGGCCCTCCGCATCGATCGGCACCGGGGACTCCGGGCCACGGATGTCGCGCTCGCCGTAGGGGGCGCCGAGGCGGAGCTGGCCGTCGGGATTGAGGTAGCGCTTCGGGAACCGGATCGTGCCGCGGGCCTCGACGACGAGCAGATCGGCCGCCGTCGGGTCGTCGAAATCGACGCGGTAGGTCGTGCACTTCGGGATCACGACGTAGTCCAGCGGCCGGAACGGCAGCGAACCGAACATCGTCTCCAGCCGCCCCGTGCCAGCGTGGACGAACAGCACTTCGTCGTCGCGGGCGTTGCGGAACAGCTCGCGCTGCGGGCCGGCGGGCCGGCACCGCGAGATCACCACCTCGGCGTTGAAGAACATCGCAATCCGCCCGTCAACGACGTCGCCGGCGCGGCCGAGGGCGCCGGTGGCGAGGTGGACGTGCCGCAGCGGCAGCTCGGCGGCGGCCGGCGCGGGAACGAACGGCAACGGCTCGATCGCGGTCACGCGAGTCGGCGGCCGGAGGTGGTAGGCGATGCTGTAGCCCCGGGAGAAACCCTCGGTCGAAATCACTTCTTCGTAGTGGATCCCCTCGCCGAGAAACCCCGGTGTCCGGGGAAGCTCCGTATGGCGCTTCGGTGGGATCGTGCCGCGGCGGAGATAGTGGGGCACGGCGGCGGGCTCCTGGCGCGGGTTCAGCGGCGTGGCGCGGCGATCCGATTCTCGAGGGCGCCGAGCCTCTCGACCGACAGCGTGACGACGTCGCCGGGCACGAGCCAGCCACCGACGTTCTCGGGGCCGAGCTCGAGGATGCATCCCCCGCCGACAGTGCCCGACCCGAGGACGTCGCCTGGGTACAGGGTCGCGTCGCGGCTGGCATGGGCGAGAAGCTGCGGCCAGGTCCAGTGCATCGTCTCCGCGTCGCCTCTCGAGACGACGCGACCGTTGACAGCGGCCTCCATGCGCAGCCGGAGGCGACCGTCGGCGTACCGATCGGCGAGCCGCTCGAACGGGACGACCGCGGGGCCCAACGCGTTGGCGAAATCCTTCCCCTTCGCCGGACCGAGCCCGACCGCCATCTCCTGCCGCTGCAGGTCACGCGCCGAGAAGTCGTCGTAGATCGTGAACCCGAGCAGGCAATCGAGGGCCCGGTCGTCCGCCGGCAGATCGCGGGCCTCGTGCCCGACGACCGCGGCGATCTCGAGCTCGAAATCGAGCTCGCGTGTCTCCAGCGGCGGGACGACCTCGTCGCCGTTGCCGATCACCGAGTGGGGATTGGAAAAGTAGAACACCGGCACCTCGTACCACTGCGGCACCATCCCCAGGCCGCGCTGCCGCCGGCAGGTGAGGACATGCTGCTCGAAGGCGTAGAAGTCGCGGATCGTCCGCACCGGGGGGAGCGGGACGGCCATCACAATGTCCCCCGCAGCGCCTGCTCCCGCTCGATGGCCTCGAACAGCGCCTTGAAGTTCCCCTTGCCGAAGCTCTTCGAGCCGTGGCGCTCGATGATCTCGAAGAACAAGGTCGGGCGGTCCTGCACCGGCTTGGTGAAGATCTGGAGCATGTAGCCCTCGTCGTCACGATCGACGAGGATCCCGAGATCGGCCAGCTCCTCGACGTCCTCCTCGATCGGCCCGACGCGGTCGACGAGCGTGTCGTAGTAGGTGCGCGGCACGCGCAGGAACGAGACGTCGTTGGCCCGCAACGCCCGGACCGTGGCGACGATGTCGTTGGTCGCCAGGGCGATGTGCTGGACCCCGGCGCCCCCGTAGAAGTCGACGTACTCCTCGATCTGGCTGCGCCGCCGCCCCTTCGCCGGCTCGTTGATCGGGAACTTGATCCGCCCTCGCCCGCCCTGCACGACCTTCGACATCAGTGCCGAGTACTCGGTCGAGATGTCTTGGTCGTCGAACGAGACCAATTGCTCGAAGCCGAGGACGGTCCGGTAGAAGTCGACCCACTCGTTCATCCGCCCCTCCTCGACGTTGCCGACGACATGGTCGATGGCGAGGAGGCCGGCGGGATGGTAGGTCGCGGGGCTGTAGCGTTCGGGATCGATCGCCACGTAGCCCGGGGCGAAGGCGCCGTGGTAGCGATCGCGGTTGACGAACGTGTGGGTCGTGTCGCCGTAGGCGCGGATCGTGGCGTATTCGTAGACCCCGTTGTCATTCTCGATCGCCCGCGGGCCGATCACGCCGACGGCCCCGCGCTCGACGGCGAGGTTGTACGCCAACCGCACGTCGTCGACGGCCAGGGCGATGTCGGCGACCCCGTCGCCGTGGAGGATCAGCCGCGACGCCTCGGGATGGTTGGGACGGAGCGGCGACTGGAGCACGAACGTGATCCCGCCCTGCTGGAGGACGTAGCCGGCCTCGTCCTTCATCTTCGTCTCGAGGCCGGCGTAGGCGACGACCTCGAAGCCGTAGGCGTTGCGGTAGAAGAACGCCGACTGCCGGGCGTTGCCGACGAAGAACCGGATGTGGTCGATCTTGCGGAGGGGAATGTCCTGGGCGGCCGCCATCGCTCGGTCCTCGTCGGCAGCGCGGGCCTGACCATCGCTCCGTTGGCCCGCGGAATCGCCGGGATTATAGCCGGCGCGGTGGATCCACCGCATGGCCGTCGGCCTCGCGCACCATCCGCGCCCACCCGACGAAGAAGGCGAGGCACTCGGGATTGGCGAGGGCGCCGGCGTTGCCCACGGGGCAGTCCGAGATCGCGTTGCGCGCGGCGATCTCGGACAGCTTGCCGCTCACCGTCCGCGGGAGGTCGGGCGCCGCGACGACGAGGTGGGGCACGTGGCGCGGCGAACACTGGCGCCGGAGGCGGTCACGGACCGCCGCCTCGAGGGCGGCATCGAGCGTGGCCCCCGGCGCGAGCCTCAGGAAGAGGACGATCCGCTCGTCACCATCGCGGCGGAGGGCCGTCGCCAGCCCCTCGACGACCTCGGGGAACGCCGCCAACTCGCGGTAGATCTCCCCGGTCCCGATCCGCACGCCACCCGGATTGAGGACGGCGTCGGAGCGGCCGTAGATCACCATCCCGCCGCTGGCCGTCTCCAGGGCCCAGTCGCCGTGACACCAGATGTCGGGGTAGCGATCGAAATAGGCGTGATGGTAGGCCCGCCCCTCCGGGTCGTTCCAAAACCCGAGCGGCATGCTCGGAAATGGCGTCCGGCAGACGAGCTCGCCGGCGACGCCGACGACCGACCGTCCCGACTCGTCGGCCACGGCGACGTCCATCCCCAAGCCCTTGCACTGGATCTCCCCCGCCCGCACCGGCAGCGTCGGATCGCCGAGGACGAAGCACGACACGATGTCGGTACCGCCGGAGATCGACGCCAGGTGCATGTCGGGCTTGACGGCGCGGTACAGCCAGCGGAATTGATCGGGCAGCAGCGGCGACCCGGTCGAGAGCAGCGCCCGCAACGCGGCCAGGGCGTGCCGGCTGCCGGGGAGGAAGCCGCGCTGCTCGATCGCTGCGAAGTACCGGGCGCTGGCACCGAAGTGCGTCACTCCCTCCTCATCGGCGACGTCCCAGAGGATCCCCGGATGCGGCTCGAGCGGCGAACCGTCGTAAAGAACGATCGCCGCGTCGCTGGCGAGGGCGCTGACCAGCCAATTCCACATCATCCAGCCGGTGGTCGTGTAGTAGAGCAGCCGGTCTCCCGGGCCGATGTCGCAGTGGAGGCGGTGCTCCTTGAGGTGCTGGAGGAGCGTGCCCCCCGCGCCATGGACGATGCATTTCGGGGCGCCGGTCGTGCCGGAGGAGTAGAGGATCGCGAGCGGCTGGGCGAAGGGAAAACGCTTCAGGGTGATCGGCACGAGCCGCCGCGTCTGGATCTCCTCCCAGTCGGCGAGCCGCACGCCGGGGAGCGCCTGTGGCGCCGCGCCGACGTGGACCCAGTCGGTCAGCGACGGCAGCCGTGCCGCCAGGCGCCCGAGGCGCTCGTCGAGCCCGAGCGACTTTCCCGCATAGCGCGTCGTCGCCGTCGAGACGAGCACGGTCGGCTCGATCTGGCCGAACCGGTCGTAGAGGGCGGCGTCACCGAAATCGGGCGAACAGCACGACCAGACTCCGCCCAACGCCGCCGTGGCGAGCATCGCGATCACCGCCTCGACGCGGTTGGGGAGGACGGCGGCCACACGCATACCGGGAACGACGCCGCAGTCAGCGAGGTGCCGGGCGAGCCGGCAGACGGCCTGCCAGAGCTCCAACCGCGTGAGGGTGGCGACCAGTCCCTGCTCGTCGTGGGCAATCACGGCCGGCGCACCGGCATACGTCGCGTCACCGAGGCGCGAGGGCCAGAGCAGGTTTTCGACGATGTTCAGCCGGCCCTCGGGGAAGAATCGCCACTCGCGGAACACCGTTGCCGGTAGGCAGTCGACCGGGCCGGGGTCGCCGTCGACCTCGCAGAAGTCCCACACCTCGCGCCAAAACCTGCCTGGTTTCTCGACGCTCCAGCGATGCAGCGCGACGCGGTCCGCGCCCGCACGAGGGTGCCGCTCCGTCACGGCCGCCCTGAAGCGGGTGATCGCGGAGCGCTCGATGGACGCGGGGGAAGGCATCCAGAGTACGTCGTCGGCAGTCGTCGCCATGCGGTATCCGTGAACAGGCGATGGGACCGGTCGCCCCAGGATCGGCGCCCGGATCCCGAGGACACAATCCCGTTGCCCAATCACCTCCTGTCGTGCCGATCGGCCGCGACGATCTCCGACCCACTGGCGGCGGAAACGACGCGCCCGTCCTCGAGTCGATACACGACGTCGCACTGCTCGACCGTGCTGAGGCGGTGGGCGACGATGATCACCGTCATTTTCCCGTGAAGTGCCTCGATGGCCTCCATGAATTCCCGTTCGGTTTCGGCGTCGAGCGAACTGGTCGCCTCGTCGAGCACGAGCACCTGAGGGTCGCGATACAACGCCCGGGCGATCGCCACCCGCTGTCGTTGCCCGCCGGAAAGCCTCACGCTGCGCTCACCGACGATCGTGTCCACGCCGCTGGCCAAGCTGGCGACGAAGCCATCGAGGCACGCGGCCGACAGCGCCCGCGTTACGGCAGAGTCGTCGATGTCCTCGTCGTGGACGCCGAAGGCCACGTTCCTGCGGATGCTTCCGTCGACCAGATAGATCGACTGAGGGACGTAACCGATGATCGCCTGCCAGCCACGGGGATTGGACTGGATGTCGACGCCATCCACGGTCACCACACCCGCCGACGGTGGCAGCAGACCCAAGAGCACGTCGATCAGCGTGCTCTTCCCCGCACCGCTCGCCCCGATGAAGCCCACCTCGCTGCCGCGCGGGATCGCCAGATCGATGTCGTGGAGAACCTCTGCGTCACCGCCGGGATAGCGATACGAAACATGATCGAGGCGGATCCGCTCCGAGAACGTGACCGGGGTCGCCGGCTCGTGTTTCGGCATCGTTGCCCCCAACGACAGGTAGTGACGCACCGCTGCGATCATCGGCTTGGCACTGCGGAGGCGCTGGGCGGAAATTGCCACATGGTTCACCGATGGCAGCATCCGGAAAGCGACGGTCGCATACAGGCCGAGGAACGGGAGCAGGGATCGCACCGGCTTGCCCTCCCAGGCCATCACGCCCGCCAGCAGAAACAGCGTCACGACGGCGACCAGTTCGAACCATGGACGTGGCACCTGTTCGGCGAGCCAATGCAGAGCGACCAAGCGTGCATGGACCGCCGATTGCGCCTGGAAGTCGTCAGAGCACTCGCTCTCACAGCCGTGAACCTTGACTTCCTTGACGCCGCCGAGTGCCTCCTGGACGTGCTTGCGGAGAGATCCCATGTACCGCATCCGGGCCTCGGCCCAGCGCTGCGTTCGCACCCGCACGAGACGCGACAACAACCAGGCCGAGACACCGAGCATGACGACGATGACTGCCGCGCCGACGGGCTCGAACCACACCAACATGACCAGCAACCCGAGGCCGAGGAGCGACTCGGAGACGATCCGTAACAGGTCGATGCAAACTACCGAGAATCGTTGGCTCTCCTCGAGCACGTGGACGATCGAAGCGGTGTTCCTCTGGAGATAGAACGTCCACGGCTGCGTCATGACGTTGGCGAACACGAACCGGCTGACATGCGACTGGACCGCGCGGACGTACCACGCTTGCAGGTAGCTGCAGACGAGGATGAACAGCGACTTGAACGCGAACACCAACACCAAACCGAGCAGAAGCACGACGATCGTCCGCGCCGTCGGCGGATCGCCAAGGGTCTGGACGACCGGGCGCAGGGGGGCGGGCAGCAACGACGAGTCGCTCGTCATCACCACCAGCACCGGAACGATCAATCCGATGCTGAGCATTTCGATGGCGGTCGCCGCCACCATCAAGCCGAGGACGACGAACGTCCGTAGTCGCAGGCTCGGTGGCAGGATTGCCCAGACGGTTCGGAAGAGGCTGATCACGTGTGAGTCACGGTTCGGATCCCGGCGACGACCGACTCGCCTTCGGTTTCAGTGTGAAGAACGCGCCGCAGCCGGATTGGGACCGAAACGCCGCGTCTTCGATAAGTCCTCCCCTGCCGCACACGCGCGGGGCACCGGACCCGTCTAGTCTCGCAGATCGACGCTGCTCAACCAGCCTGTGCGCATGTCCGCCAATCCTTCGGGGGTCGCAGCGAACTCGAGCCAGTGCTCGAATCCGCGCACGAATCCGTGGAGACCGAGGTGCGCCGACAAGGCGAGAAGAACGGGCCCCTCGGCGACCTTCGCCTTCCGGCGCCACGGATACCCGCCCCGAGCGTCACGTCGGTCCGACTGCGGATCTCCGTGGAGCGCCAATGCGTTTCCAGACAGATCCTCCAATTCGTCAGCGAGGCGAAGGGTGACGACGTCGGACTGACCGGCGGCCGCCCCAGGAGACAAGAGACCGAGGTCCACGGCTTCGAACGTCGTGTAGCGATGGAGGAGGTCGTCGACTCCCGCGCCGAACTGCGCGGCGATCAGGCCGCGCCGTTGCTCGGGGTCCAAACCACCTTGAAACGGCACGCGCCGCTGGTAAAAGGGCGTGCAGTATCGCGGCGACCGCCCCGCGCTGCACTTTTCAACCGGCGTTCACACCACGACCTGTTCTGTCAAAATATGGCTCTTCGGGGATTTCCGTGGCTGAAGAGTGTCGACGGGCGTACAGGTTCAAGAATGGGGAAGTGCATGGCGGACGGCGTGATCAGTGGGGCCGAAACCCACTGCATTCACCCTCAAAGGCGCTTTTCCCCGGTGTTTTCCGCCCATCGGGCTTGTGGGCCCAGCTTGGAGGAGAGGGGGCGCCGCGGGGGCCGGGACCAGCACGTTCCCTGGAGTAAAACCGATGATTTTCCGGGATCCAGGCCCCCTTGCCACGAAATTCCCGGAAGAACCCAAAATATCCATCCGTCGTCTGTGTCGCCACCCACCTCTGCTCCCGACACCGACTGGGTCTCGTGCCGATGACTCCGCTTCCCGAGCAAGCCAGCCACGTGGTGATCGGTGCCGGCCCCGCCGGTCTGACCGCCGCATTCGAACTCGCTCGGTCTGGTAAAAAACCGCTCGTCCTCGAAGCGTCGCCGTGGCTCGGCGGGATCGCACGCACGCACGTCTGGGGGGGCAATCGGATCGACATCGGCGGGCACCGGTTCTTCACCAAGAGCGAGGATGTCAAGCGGCTGTGGGCCGAGATGATGGACGAACCGATGCTCCAGGTGCCGCGTCTGTCGCGGATCTTCTACCGCGGGCAGTTCTACCGCTACCCGCTGCAGATCTTCGACACTCTCCGCAATCTCGGCATCGTCGAGAGCACGCGGATATTTGTCAGCTACCTCTGGGCACGCTGCTTTCCGAGGCGTCCCGAGGACTCGTTCGAAGACTGGGTGCGAAACCGATTCGGTGATCGACTCTACCGGACGTTCTTCAAGACCTACACCGAGAAGGTGTGGGGAATCTCCTGTCGGGAGATTCGCGCCGACTGGGCCGCCCAGCGCATCCATGGGCTGACGTTTGTCAGCGCGGTGCTCAACGCGATCCGCAACAGCGGTCGTGTGAAGACGCTGATCACGAAGTTCGACTATCCGCGGCTCGGTCCCGGCATGCTCTGGGAGTCTGCAGCCCGCAAGATCGAGTCGCTGGGTGGCCGGGTCGTCACCGAAGCCCGCGTCGTCGGCATTCGCCACGCCGACGGGCGAGCCACCGCGGTCGTCGTCGAGCACGCCGGCGTCACGAAGGACATCCGCTGCGACCAGGTGATTTCGTCGATGCCGTTGTCGACGCTGGTCAAGATCCTCACCCCCGCAGTGCCGCCGATGGTCCGCGAAGCCGCCGACGGTCTTTCCTACCGCGACTTCCTCATCGTCGCCTTGTCCTGCCGGATTCCTGACATCTTTCCCGACAACTGGATCTACATCCATTCCCCCGACGTCCGGGTCGGGCGGATCCAGAACTTCCGCAATTGGTCTGCCGACATGGTGGCCCCCGGCACGGGGGCTACGCTCGGAATGGAGTATTTCTGCTCCCGAGGCGAAGACTTGTGGACAATGTCGGATGCCGACCTCGTGGCCCAGTCCAGGCGTGAAATCGCCTCGCTCGGACTGGTCGACGAAGCCGACCTCGGCACCGAGGGCCACGTGATCCGCGAGCTCAACGCGTATCCGGTCTACGACGCCGACTACCGTCGCCACGTCGATTCGCTGCGGGCCTATTTCCATGGATTCTCGAACCTGCAGACCGTCGGTCGCAACGGCATGCACCGCTACAACAACCAAGACCACTCGATGCTCGCCGGACACCACGCCGCCCTGCGACTCCTCGGCCGCCCCGAGCTCGACCCGTGGGAGGTCAACACGGAGCGGTCTTACTACGAGGAGCAGGTCCTGACGCCGGACGACAGGAAGACAGGGACCGATATCCTGGTCGCCGAGAAAGCACCGCCGCATGAGAGGAGGTAACCGTGCCAGGGATCCCTGCCGGCCTCGCCTGACCGATTCCCCGGCCCACCGCCGGCCGAGCGGCACAACCCTGTCGACTGTCTCCGAAAACGGTCAGCGGCCGAGGATTCGGAACGATACCGTGACGACGGCAAACGCCACCGTCGCGTAGACGAAGTACAGCCAGTGGAGCAAAAAACACCCGGCTGCGAACGCGGGTCCACCTCGCCGCAGGCACAACGCGTAAAAGCCACGATTGACCACAAGGAGCACGACGACGCCGGCCAGCATGACCACCATGGCACCGGGATGCCCTGCCGCCGCCACGGTCGCCGCCGCCGCAACCACCGCCGCCACGCCGCTAACGCGCGACTTCCAGTCGAGATTCAAGCGCCTCGAGACGTGGCCCGACGCCAGCATTTGCCGAGTCCAGGGTATCGCCCGCTGGAACACGTCCGTGACGATCATCGATCGGAGGGTCCACCGTTTGTGGTGCGTGCACGAGATGCCTGGATCGAGCAGCAGCCGGCCACCGGCGGCTGCCGCTCGAGCGCCGAGCTCGATGTCTTCGATCGATGGAGTCGTGTAGTGGACGTCGAAGCCTCCGAGAGCACGGAAGACATCGGCCTTCATCGCACCACACCCTGCCCAAAACGTCTCGGCCGGCCCGGCGTGGAGCACGTGGACGTGGTGGTGGAGCAAGTTGCGGAACCGGCTTACCAGCCCAGGAGCGGCCGGGCGATCGTCGTAGGCGCCGAACACGGCGCACAGGCCCGGATCATCGACGAACCGCGCCCGCACCCGCTCAACGGCGTCCCGGGCCAGCTCCACGTCGGCATCGACGAACAGGATCACGTCGCCGTGTGCGGCGGCAGCGGCGAGGTTACGCGCCGCTGCCGGCCCCGACCGGCGGCCGGTCGACAGCGGCGCTGCACCGGATTCGACAAGCCAGGCGGGTGGCGGCGGCGCGATACCGTCGAACACTACGATGACCTCGTCTCCGCGGTCCAGCCGCATGACCTCGAGGACACGACCGGCGCACCGTATGAACGGCTCCTCGAATCCGATCGTCGGCATGACGACGGTGATCGGCAGAAACGCGCCGGCGGTCGACTCGGTTCCTTCATCGTGCTGGTGCGTCGATGTCATCGTCGGCCGAATGCCTTCGTGAACGGCCTGACGGGAGCTATCGTCGACAGGAACACGTGGGTCACCACTGCATCCGACGGCCTGGCGTTCGAGAACCAGTGTACGGCCCCAGGCGTTCGCGTCGGTACGGTCGCGGGTGTTCGAAGGGGGATGGCGGCTTCCGTCAGGCGGGCCTTTGACGTCGCTTCGGCACCAGGGCACCTCATATGACGGCCCCCGGTCCCGAGCAGCGGCCGGTGTTCGCGGCCCATCCCGAAGTCATTCGTCTCGCGACTGCGGGCCTGCTGCTGCTGGCGCTGGCAATGGCCGCGAAGGGGGTCTGGTCGACCTGGATGATCGGCGGCGAGATCGACATGGACGCGCGGTACGTGGAGTACTCCTCGTTCCGGCGGGGAATCTATCCAAACCGCTTCGTCGAAAAAGAGATCCCGGCCGATTTCAAGGTTCCGTACTCCGTGTATCCGCCGTACTCACTCGCCATGTTCGCGATGTTCTTCGAGCCCTTCGGGCGGATCCAGGGCAGGCTGTTCATCCAGTTGACGTCTCTCGTGGCACTGGTCGCCATCGGGGCCTACGGCCGCCATCTGCTTCGTGACGGAGGGCCCGCCGTCGCGGCACTCGGAGCGGTTGCGGCAGCTGCGATCTCGGGAAACAGCAATGCCATCGCGCTGGGACAGTCTTCGATCATGCTGTGCGGAGCGGTGCTGATGCAAATCATCGCCCTCGAACGCGGCCGCCCGATCGCGGCCGGGGCATGGTGGGCGTTGGCGATGCTCAAACCACAGATGGGGCTGCCGTTCATCGTGCTGTTTCTCGTGCGACGCGAGTGGCGCGGCTTGGCGACGGGTATCGGAATCCTCGCCGGGCTCTCGCTCGGCGCGTGTCTGTGGACCGGCATCTCGCCGCTGGCGATCGCGAAGTATTGGTTGGCAAAGATGGGCATGCGTTTTGTCGACACCACATCGCTTGCCGACACATTGGCCAGCGCCCTGGGCGTCCCGGCCAGGTGGTTCCATCTGTCCTTCGCAGCCCTGATGGTTGCCATACCGGTTCTGATTCCCCGGCGACTGCTGGACAGCGTTCGAGCCGAACCGCTTTTCGCCGCCGCGATCGCGGCGCCGATCGGTCGCCTGGTGCTGTATCACCGGTTCTACGACAACGTGATGCTATTCCCGCTGATGTTCGCGATGCTCACCTCGGTGGTGGCCCGTCCGTCGACACGCTCGCTCGCGCTTGCGGTGGCGATGGGCCTGAGCCTCTGGGTGCCGCAGGTCCTTGTCGAACGCCTTCCGTCAGGCGAGATGCTGCGGGTGGTGGTCTGGATCATCTGCACCCTGGCTTTGCTCCGGGAGCAGGTGCCTTCGCCGTCGCCCGCTGACCGTGGTGCGACATCGCGTCACGAAGCCTGAGCGGTGCCAGCGTACGTTCGCCGCAACGCGCATCGACGTCATCGGTAACGATGCCACCGCTCACTCAATCGAGAGTCGCACGAGCGGACCCTCGCGGCCGTCGCGCGCCACCGCCGACACCACGACCTCGGCGGCCCCGTCGATGACCGGATGACGCGTCGCCGAGCCCGGCACGACGACCGTCTGCCAAGAATCAGCCGTGCGTGCGCGGACCACCCACAGCCAGGGGCGGTCTCCGCCGGGCAACGACAATCCGATCGCGCCGGCCTTGGAAACGACCATCGGCGGTTCCGGAACAGACCCCACGGCGGCACGGACGATCGGCACGAGGGCCGGTTCGGCATAGGGCCCCGCGCGGAGCTTGCTCGCCACGCCATCGGCGTCGTCGGCGAGGGCCTTCATGCTGAAATAGATTGTTCCCCCGGCACCCGGCCGGGCGCGCGTGCACGCCACCTGGCGGAGGATCTCCTCGGCGTCCCAGACGGTCTTTGTGATCGGCGCGGCGGGATCGCGGCGGACCCGCGCCGCCGTCACCCCCGGCCAGAGGCCGCGGCCATGGACGTTTTCCCCGATCCACCAGTCGAGGAGTGGCTCGAACCCCTGCTCGGGCGCGTCGATCCGCCAGTAGAGTTGCGGGGCGAGGTAATCGAGCCAGCCCTCGTGGAGCCAGCGCCGCGGGTCGGCGTTGAGCGCCGCCACCTGATCGAGCCCTTTGATGCCGGGTGGGTGGCCGGGCCGCCAGATGCCGAACGGGCTGATCCCCACGAGAACATGGGGCTTGGCCGTCTTCACCTCACGCCACAGCCGCTCGACCAGCCGATCGACGTTGTCGCGGCGCCATGCGGAGCGGTCGGCAGGAGCTCCCGCAGCCAGCGCACGCGCGTGGCTGTCGTCGTCGGGAAACGGGAGCTCACGCCCCTGCTCCGCGACCGGGTAGGGGTAGAAGTAGTCGTCGATGTGGACGCCGTCGATGTCGTAGCGATCGACGACGTCGCGGACGACGGCCAGGAACCGGTCGGCCGCGGCCGGCTCGCCGGGGTCGAACCAGAGGAACTTGCCATAGCGGCGCACCACCTCGGGCATCGCCACGCTGGCGTGCGCCGAGGACGCGGGCCCGATCGGCTCGGCGTGTTCGACGCGGTAGGGATTGAACCAGACGTGCAGCTCGAGGCCGCGTCCGTGGGCCTCGGTGATCGCGAAGGCGAGGGGGTCGTAGACCGGCTCCGGCGGCCGCCCCATCGCCCCGGTGAGGTACGGCGACCAGGGCTCGAGCGGCGACGGGTAGAGGGCGTCGGCGCAGGGCCGGATCTGGAGGATGACGGCGTTGAGTCCCGTGGCGACCGCCCGGTCGAGCAGGCGGACCAATTCCCCGCGCTGGACGTCGGCGGGGAGCCCCGGGCGCGACGGCCAGTCGATGTTGGCCACGGTGGCGATCCAGGCGGCGCGGAACTCGCGTCGCACCGGTGGCGGGTCGCTCGCCACGGCCCCGACGCCGGCGGCGAGCGCCACCACCACCACGACGCACCGGACCGCAGCAGGCGGGCAGCGAAAGATCTTCATCGGGGAACGCTCCGTTCGGCGCTCGGGTCACGCGACCGACGACGTCGCGGCAGGAGTGCGCCGGCGGGAATCTATCACAGGTTCGTCCGCAGCCGTCGTCACGTCGGCGCCCGGCGAGCCGGCGCGTACGATCGTACGGCGTCTTCCCAACGACTCCGATCCACTGGAGGGGCAGGTGCCGACCGTGTCGTTTCCGGAACCCCGCGTGAGCCGCCCGCCACCTTCGCCACGTGCCGCGATCGTCCACCCGATCGGCCGGATCGCGGGGCTGGCACTGCTCGTCGCCGTTGGCGTCAACGGCGTTCGCGCCGCGGCGGACGAACCCCTCGTCCTCTTCCGACAGGCGACCGACGGGGTCCACACGTTCCGGATCCCGGGCGTGGCCGTCACCGCCCGTGGCACGGTCCTGGTGTGGTGCGAGGCGCGGCGGCTGCGGGCCGCGGACCGCGGCGAGATCGAGATCCACATCCGCCGCAGCACCGACGGGGGGCGCTCGTTTTCCCCCCCGCGGCAGGTGGCCCACCGCGGACCTCGGCTGCCGCGCAACCCCCATCTACCGGCTGGAAAAATCGGCAAAGACCTCGGTGGCCCCGACGAGCAGACGGTGAACAACGCCGTCGGCGTGGCGCTGCGCGACGGCCGGGTGCTCCTGGTGTACTGCGTCGAATACGCCCGCGTGTTCGTGATCACCAGCGACGACGACGGGGTGACCTGGTCGGTGCCCGTCGAGATCACCATCGCGGCGGCAACGCTGCGCCCACGGATCGACTGGCAGGCGGTGGCGACCGGCCCCGGTCACGGGATCGAGACGTCCGCCGGGCGGGTCGTGGTGCCGCTGTGGCTGGCCGACTACGGCTTCGTGAAGGGAGACCGCACCGTCGCCAAGGGGGCGGCGACGATCGTCAGCGACGACCGCGGCGCGACGTGGCAGGGGGGTGACCTGGCGATTCCGGGTGGCAACGAAGCCGCCGTCGTCGAGCTGTCGTCGGGCCGGGTGCTCCTCACGGCTCGGAACACGGGCCCGCGCAACCGCCGCCTCGCGGCCACGAGCCCGGACGGTGCCCGGGACTGGTCGGTCTCCTTTTTCATCGACGATCTCCCGGAGTGGGGCTGCAGCGCCGGCCTGGTCCGGCACCCGGGGACCGCGCGGCATCCCGGACCGTGGCTGCTCCACTCGGCTCCCGACACCGGCCAGCGCGTCCACCGGGCCCGGCGCGACGTCTCGCTGTGGATCAGCCGCGACGACGGCGCCACATGGCCGACGCGCCGGCTGCTCCGGGCGGGGCCTTCGGCGTACAGCGACCTGGCGGTCCTCCCCGACGGCACCATCCTCTGCGTGCTGGAAACGGGTCTCCCCGGCGTCGGGCAACAAGACGGGAGCGACCGCCCCTGGGCCTACGCGGCGATCGCGATCGTGCGTGCCGACCTCGACGAGTTCCTCGCCACCCCGCCTGCGCGCTGACCCGTCGGCAGCAGCCCCCGACGACGCGACCGGGGCCGACCCTCGCGGCCACGACGGGGCTCCCGCTATTCTCGGCCGTCGGAATCCGGTGCGACGGAGGCGATCGAGCGATGCTGCCCAGGGTGGTGTTTCACCACGTCCACAAGTGCGCCGGCACGACGATCCTCAAGTTCCTCGAGGGGACGACGTCGCCGCAGCGCACCGCCGCGATCGAACGCCTCGTCGGCGATCCCGACCCGACCAGGGCTGACCGGATCGCGGCGTTGCTCCGTGCCGAGCTCATCCACGACCCGTTCGGCGTCCATGACTGGAAAGGGCTCCTCGGCAATACCGTCGACGTGATCTTCCTCCGCGATCCGGTCGAGCGGCTGTGGTCGGAGTGGCGGCCCTCGACCGCCGCCTGGTCGCCGCAGCGCGGGCCCGGGCCGCGGCCCGCCCCGCCGCCACCGACCGACTCGCGGTAGCAGCCTCCCGCAGCCTGGCGCGCGTTCTCGATCCTCCCGGTGCGTTGCTCGTCGACATGGGAGACGGGCTGATCGGCACCGGCTGGCACCCCGCCGAAGTCAACGGCCGGCGTCGGACCCGCTGGATCGGCCCCGGTCCGACGGCGACGCTCGACCTCCGCATCGAACGGCGGCGGCCGCTCGCGCTCCGCCTCCGTGTCGGCAACCATCTCCGCTCGTCGCAGGTCGACGGGTTGCGGATCACGGCCGACGGTGCCGCGTGTAGCGTCGACCATTGGGTGCTGCCGCCGTTCGACCACTTCTTCGAGACGACGATCCCCGAGAATCCTGACGCCGGTCCCCTGCTGCGCCTCGCGATCGACTGCGGGGAAACGGCAGCGCCGCCGGACGCCGCCGACGCGCGGTCGCTCGGCGTCGAGGTGGCGGAAATCGAACTGGCGCCCGTGGAACGATTCACGCCGCAGTCGCTTGCGGGCCTGGCCCGAGTGCGCGACGACCTGGCGACCCTCGCCGGCAGTCCCGACGGCGACCGGCGGATGCAGCACCTTCTCGACTCGCTGGCCACCGGCGGTCGGGCCTGAGCGCTGCGGTGTCCGGTGCCGCCCGGCGCCGCGCGGTGCGGTAGGCTGAAGCAACCTCCCCGTAGCCAGCTCCATGATCCGTGACCTGATCCTCGTTCCCACCGATTCCGAACGGCGCGTCGTCGAGCCGCTGCTGCGCGTCGCCCCGGCCGATCAGATCGCGCTGTGCGGATTCGGGGTCGTCGCCGCCGCGGCCCGCGCGGCGATGCTCGTCGCCGGGGCGCGCCCGCGCCGCGTGGTCCTCGTCGGCATCGCCGGCCGGTTGTCCGACAAGCTCCCGCTCGGCGGTGCCGCGCTGTTCACCGAGGTTGTCTGCGACGGTATCGGGGTCGGAGCGGGAGCAACGCACCTGCCGGCGGCTCGGATCGGCTGGCCGCAGTGGCCCGGCGAGCCGGGGCCGCCGCCATCCGCCCCGATCGGCGACGCGATCACTCTGGCCCCCGTCGAGCTCACCCGCGCTCCCGCGGGTGGCCTGCTCCTCACCGTCGCCGCCGGCTCGGCGACGGGCGCGGAAGCGGCTTTCCGTCGCTCGGCCCATCCCACCGCCACCGCCGAGGACATGGAGGGGTTCGCGGTCGCGCTGGCCTGCACGCTGGCCGCCGTCCCGTGCACGATCGTCCGCGGCATCGCCAACGACGCCGGCGATCGCGATCATGCCCGCTGGCAGTCGCGCCTTGCCCTCGAGTCGGCCGCCGCGCTGGTCAACAGCCTCCTCACGATCGACCGATGAGCCATCCGATCCGCCTCGCGATCTCGACCTGCCCCAACGACACGTTCGCCTTCCACGGCCTGATGTCGCGCACGGTCGACTGGCGCGGGCTCGATTTCGCCGTCGAGCTCCACGACATCGAACACCTCAACCGCCGGGTCCTCGCCGGCGACTTCGACGTCAGCAAGGTGAGCTTCGCCGCCGCCCTGGTCGCGGCCGACCGGCTCGTCGTCCTCCCCAGTGGATCGGCGCTGGGGTTCGGCGTCGGGCCGTTGCTGCTGGCGGCGCGGCCGGGGACGGCGCCCTCCGACCCGGCGCGGCTCACTCTCTGCCCCGGCACGCTGACAACCGCCACGCTGTTGTTCTCGCTGTTCCATGCCGGGTCGTCGCGCGTCGAGCAGGTGGTGTTCTCGGAGATCATGCCGCGGCTCCGCGCCGGCACCGCCGACTTCGGCGTCTGCATCCACGAGGGGCGTTTCACGTGGCAGGACCAGGGGCTGTCGCTCGTCGAGGATCTCGGCGAGCGTTGGGAACGCGAGACCACAAGCCCGCTCCCCCTCGGGGGAATCGTCGCCGACCGGCGCCTCCCCGCCGCGACGATCGCCACGGTGCAGGAGGTGATCCACGATTCGCTGCGTCAGGCGCTGGCCGATCCGGCCGCGGCGCTGCCGACGATGCGCCGCCACGCGCAGGAATACGACGATCGAGTGCTGATGCAGCACGTCGAGACGTACGTCAACGGGTGGACGATCGACCTCGGCCCGACCGGCCGCCGGGCGCTGGAAACGTTGGCCGACCGTGCGGCCGAAGTCGGGCTCGCGACGGGGCGGTTGGCATTCGTTCCCGCGGCAGAATGAAGCGCCGCCACTGCGGCCCGGCGGCAGCTCAACTCGAGGCCGGAAAGACACCGTCGAAGCTCCCGCGACGCGTGCCTCGGCTTCGCCACAGCAGAGTCGTCTCGATACAATCGCGGGCGGGGGGAGTAACGACCGCCGAACGTGGCGTCATGCTTGACGTGGCGATGTCGAACGTGGAGGAAACCGCGATGAATTCGAGCAGACAACGCGTCGCATTCACGCTCGTCGAACTGCTGGTGGTGATCGCCATCATCGGCGTGCTGGTGGGGCTGTTGCTACCGGCCGTACAGGCGGCGCGCGAAGCGGCGCGCCGGGCGAAGTGCACCAACCAGCTCAAGCAGATCGGCTTGGCATTCCAAAACCACCACGACGCCAGGCAGGCGTATCCGTCTGGCGGGTGGGGCTGGTACTGGATCGGTGATCCCGATCGCGGATCCGGCGTCAAGCAGCCGGGGAGCTGGGGTATTCCCTCCTGCCGTTCATGGAACAGACCACGACCCATGCCATGGCCGGGGACGGTCAACCGGACATCATCACACCGCAGCAGAAGGCGGCTGCCGCGCGGATGTCGCAGACGATCATCGGCGGCTTCATCTGCCCGTCGCGGCGCTCGGCGGCCCTGTATCGTCGCGCGATCGCGGCAGCAGTCCCTGGTGGGCACGCCTGGAACGCTGATCCGGTGGAGACGACGAATCGCGCCGATTACGTGGCCAACAGCGGCGACGCGCTCGTGTTCTGGGGCAGCGGCCCGGACCCGACGACGGCGTTCGCGGGCAACGGCTTCGCGAACATGGATGCCGCCACCGGCATCTGCTTCCAACGGAGCACGGTCCGCGTGGCCGCCGTCATCGACGGCACGTCGAAGACCTATCTCGTCGGCGAGAAGTACCTCAACCCCGACAATTATGAAACCGGTCTCGACTACGGAGACGATCACAGCTTCTTCGTCGGCGACGATTTCGACATGCATGGATGGACCAACCAGCCGCCGCTCCAGGATCGCCCTGGCCTCGCCGATTTTTGGCGATTCGGGAGCAATCATCCGGCCGGGTTCCAGGTGGCGTTCTGCGACGGCAGTGTGCGGACCGTGACGTTCGACGTCGATGCGACGGTCCACCGCCTGCTGGGCAATCGGTGCGACAACCAGGCCGTCGCCATCCCGGAGTGACCGCATGAGCGTGTGGACCACCCCGCCACGCTTCCCAGTCGGCGTTGTCGGCCATGCCGCTCTCATCGTCCTGGTCACGGGCTGCCAGGCGCGCCCTGGGCGTGTCGTCGCGCCGCCGCTCGATCCGGCGGCCGTGGCGGCGGCACTGGTCGCCCGCGTCGACACCGACAAAAGCGGTCGCCTGTCGACTCCCGAACTGACTGCCGCACCGGGTCTTCTCCGCGTCGCGGCCGCCATCGACGTCAACGCCGACGGTGAACTTTCGGCCGATGAATGTGCCGCGCGGATCGGCCAGTGGCAGGCCCTTCGCGTCGGGCGCGTGGCCTGCAGTTTCGTGGTCACGCGCGCCGGCCGGCCACTGGCCAACGTCAACGTCGAGCTCGTTCCGGAGCCCGAGTTCTCCGTGCTGCCGACGGCGAAGGGCCGGACCGACGCTTCAGGGCGCGTGACGCCCATCGCGACCGGTGATCTGCCCGGCGTCGCTCCCGGACCGTACCGGGTCGTGGTCGGCCCTCCACAGTCGCCGACAAGCGCCACCGGGGCATCGTCGTCTGCCGGGCTGCTCGTCGCCCCTGACGATCCGGGATTGATGTCGCTGGTGGTCGAGGTCGGACCGCAGCGGCCGTGAGTCTGCGGCGACAGTCGCACCGCGGCCCGTCATCGTGGCCGTGAGGTCTCGGGCTTCTTGCCGCGCCGGCTCTCCAGGTATGGCTCGGTGAAATCGATGTCGATCTCACACCACACGGGGTTGTGATCCGACATCCGGTAGGTCCGCCATTGGGAAAAAGCCTTGGCGGTCTTGCCGTACTCGCCGTGATCGCCGGCGCGATAGACGTGGTCGAACACCGGAAACACCCCGGCGTGCATCTCCTTGAGTTGGAGCGACACGTCCGGCGCGATGAACAGCAGCCGGTCGAAGGGCCGGTCCTCGCTGACGTTGGTCGCCTGCCCGCGGAGCTGATGGGGAGACGCGAATCCCCGTTGCTCGAGGCTCCGGGCGGTCTTGTCGTCGTCGGCGAAGATGTTGAAGTCGCCGAGCAAGATCGCATTTCGTGCCCAGCGATCCTTCTGCTTCATCCGCTCGTGCAACCGCTCGGCAGTCAGCCTGGCATCCTGCGTGCGTTGTGCGATGTCCGCGCTGGCCGATCCGTAGTACGCATGCATGGTGCAGATCGTGAACTTGAACCACCCGGCGCGAAAACCGGCGAAATAGGGCGATCGTGACGTCGCCTCCCCACCCTTGAGCTTCCCCTTCTTCTTGTCGCTTCCGCGCATCGACCCCGGCGACTCGAATTCCCCGGCGAGGCCGCCGAACGACAGCTTCCGGCTGTCGTAGACGAATGCCATTCGCTCCGAGTTGCCGGTATCCCCGGCGCAGACGTCGGAGACGAGGTATCGCCACCACCCTCCGAGCGTGGTCACCAATTCATCGAGCTGCGTGAGGTCACTTTTCACCTCCTGAATGGCGACCATGTCGAACTTGTCGATCACCTGGGCGAGATAGAACATCGCCTCGTGGTCGCGCTCCGCCTGGCCGCCGCCGCCGAACTGGCGGATGTTCCATGACGCCAGCAGCAACGTCCGGCCGAGCGACCGAGCCGGGATCGCCTCCTTGAGTGCCTTTCGCAGGCGGAGGCACCCGTCGATCGTCCGCTTTCCCTCTCGGGTGGTCCCGTCGATCATCTGGTAGGTGGGCATCGTCGTGCTCCGTCGAAGGGTACGGATCCAGGGTCGATTCCGGCAGTCGGCGTACGTTGGATTCGCCGGCAGATTGGCGGGGCGGTATACAGGATCAGCCGCGAGTTTGTCGCGCACGCTCGGATGCAGGACCGCGTATGCCGGGAGCCGGCGACGGGCGTGCAGATGCGGCGCACGCCAGCGCACGCGACGACCGGCCCAGGTCCGGTAGGGCACCGCCTCGAGGAGATACCGCGCGTCCGACGCCAGCGTCGCCCAGCACGGATCATTGATCGGTCCGGTACCGACGGCGGTACTTTTCTGTCGGAGCAACCGGGGTGTGCGTCGGTGTCTCGTCGCTGGCCCAGGCAGGACCGCGGGCTCGACTCGTATGTACTCGGTTGACCGAGAAAGTACCGGCGCTTGACTTCGTCGAAGCGACAACCGAGCGGACTCGTGTTCGTTCGTCGCCATCGACCCTCCGATGATACGGGATGAACGCCGTGCTGCTCCCTTGAGAGAGGCGAAAAAAGACGCCGCAACCGGACGGGTGATTCCGGAGAACTTCGCTGACGGGCCACCGGCTTTCCCACGAGGACGATGAGCCGACGCCGGGAAAGGTGAAAACGGACGAATTCGGCAGTTTTGCCGAACGCCATGCGTGCCCCGCGTTCAGCCCCCGACCCCATGCCCCCGATCCTCGCCTTCGCCACCTGCGACACGAAGGGGGAGGAGCTCCGGTACCTTGCCGCGCCGATCCACGCGGCCAGAGGCATGCTGACCACCGTCGACGTAGGCACGCAGGGCCCCTCGGCGGTCGAAGTCGACGTACCGCGCCCGGCCCCAAGGGCACACGCGTGCCGCGTGTTGCACGTCACCCGACACAGGCGGCCACGTGACTGAACGCTCGTCGACGGCGGAGCCGTCGGGAGCAGGTACAACGCCACGCCGCATGGATGCGGCTGCA
>VGZO01000044.1 GCA_016872555.1 Planctomycetota bacterium | reverse complement strand
ATCGACCCGCAGCCAGGGGTGACGGGCCGATGCGAGGGCGACGGCGGAGGGGGCTTGGCTGGCCCTGTCATGGGAATGCCGGCATGTCGTCTCCTGTCATCCACCCACAAAGATCCCGGATGGACCTCACAACGATCCGGCGGATCAGATCATCGTCGCCACGGCCAGGGCGCATGGGAGTCAATTGGTGACCCTGGATCGGCGAATCCTGGCCTACCCTCACGTCAATCTGGCACGCTTCACCTGACCCCGGCATCCGGCAAAAGTCACGCCACGGTGTGGAGCGGCTCCGCGAAAAGAGCCTCAGGAACTTCCGCTGCCGCAACCGCGAGCGACGCCGATGATCGATCGTGTCCTTGCCACCATCCCCGACCGGCTCCGCGGGCTGTTCATCGTCGTCTACGACCCCGAGCCGGGGTATCGCGCGTTTCTCGCCCGGTCGCAGAAGCAGGAAAACGCCCTGGCGCGGGTCACCGTCGCGGTGCCGACCACCGCCGAGTCGCGGCGGATCTTCGGCGTGCCCCTCGACCGGCACGGCATCCAGCCGGTGTTGGTGCGCGTCGAAAACCGCTCCACTGAGGGCCTGCGCCTCCAGGTGGTGAGCCTCGATCCGGCGTATTTCACGGCCACCGAAGCGGCCGGCGTCTGCCACCACTCGTTCCTCCGCCGCCTGGCGGCGTTCGGGGCGCTGGGGTGGTTCCTCCTGCCGCTGGTCCTCCTCGCGCCGCTCAAGCTCCTCTCGGCGTGGCGGGCCAACCGGCGGATCGACGACCTGTTCCGGCAGCTCGCGTTCCGCCTCGTGCCGGTCGAGCCGGGGGGCAGCGCCGAGGGGTTCGTGTTCGCCACCGCCGACGCCGGCACCAAGGCGGTCCACGTGCGCCTCGTGTCGCTCGGCCGACCCGGCGAGGCGTTTGCCCGCGAAGCCGACGCCGCCCCACCGCCGCCGGCGGCCGACTTCCACTTCACCGTCCCCGTGCCGGGGATCGACGCCGACTACCTGCGCCGCGACTTCTCCTCCTTCGTGCCGCCGGCCGACGTCGTCGACTGCGCGCTGGCCGACCTCGCCACGCGCCTCGAGGCGCTCCCCCCGACGACGACCAATGCCGCCGCCACGCGCCACGGCGACCCGGTCAATCTCGTCGTCATCGGCAGCTTCGCGGCGCTGTTGGCGGCGTTCGTGGCGCGGTGGGACGAGAGCGAGTCGATCACGCTGGCGACCTGCTGGAAGACCGCCCGGGCATTCCTGCTCGGGTCGAGCTACCGCTATTCGCCGGTCAGCGCCCTGCACCTCTTCGGCCGCGACCAGGACATCGCCCTGCAGCGCACGCGCCGCACGATCAACGAGCGCCTCCACCTCCGGCTGTGGCTCACGCGGCTGTCGTTCGGCGGCAAGCCGGTGTGGGTCGGGCAGGTGAGCCGCGACATCGGCGTGCGCTTCACGCTCCGGGCGTGGAACCTCACCACCCACCGGATCGACCCCGACATCGACGAGGCACGCGACTACGTCCTCGAAGACCTGCTCGCCGCCGGCCGCGTCCAGGCGGCAGGCTACGTCGGCGGCGGCGACCGCCACGAGCGTGCGAGCCCGGGGCGAAACCTCACCGGCGACCCCTATTTCACCGACGGCCGGCGCGTGGTGATCCTCCTGGCCGACACCCGGCGCGGGCAATGACGACCGACCTCACACCGCTGCCAGCGCCAAGGCGAGTACCGCGAGAAACCGCTCGACGTCGGCGGCGGTGTTGTAGCCATGGATCGCCACGCGCATCCGGCCGGCCGTGTGCATGACGTGGATCCCGGCACGGTGCAGCACGCCGTGGATCGCCTCGGCGCGGGGGTGGCGGAAGGCGAGGATCCCGGCGAGGTGCCCGGGATCGCTCGGCGACAGCAGCTCGACCGGCAAGCCCCGCAGCCCCTCCAGGCAGTGCATCACAAGCGGCCGCGCGTGGGCGTCGATCGCCGCGACGCCGATCCCGCCGACGTAGGCAAGCGCCGCCTCGAGCGCGTAGGCCATCGGGTAGTTGGGCATGCCGACGGCGAATCCGGCCGCCCCCGGCCGGCTGACGGCACGCGCGAAACGGTCGGGTCCGAACGCGTCTTCGAGATGGAACCAGCCCCCGGCCGGCACGGTCCACTCGCCCTTGCGGTGCGGCGGCACGCCGACGATCCCTCCGCCATGGGTGGCGAGGATCCACTTGTGCGTGCTCGACACGACGAGGTCGGCCGCGGACAGATCGAGCGGAATCCGCCCGAGCGCCTGCGTCACGTCGACGGCCACGAGCGCCGGGGAGTGGCGGCGGACGACGGCGGCGGTCGCGGCGAGATCGAGGAGGAAGCCGTTATAGAAACTGACCAGCGACACCGTCACCAGCCGCGTCCGCGCCGAGAGCTCGCGCGCCAGGTCCTCGGTGTGCAGGCGGCCGTCGCGGTGGCGCCAGACGCGCACCGTGGCCCGGGACGACGGTTGCAGCCAGGGGGTCGCCCCGGCGGGGAAATCGAGGTCGTTGACGACCACCTCGTCGCCATCGCGGGGAGCGAGCGCCAGCGCCGCCAGGTTGAACGCCTCGGAGCTCGACGAGCAGAGGGCGACGTCGTCGGTCGCCAGGCCGAGCAGCTCCGCGGCGCGGCGGCGGGCCAGCGTGTGGACCCGGCCATGGGGCTCGCGGCCATCCATGCCGAGAAGTTTGTCGGCGGCGTAGCGGGCCAGCGCCTCGGCGACCGCCGGCGGCGGGATTCCCTCCGCGGCGGTGTTGAGGTAGGTGATGCCGGCCAGTGACGGAAAGTCACGCCGGCGCGAGGCGTCGTCGAGCATCGGGCTATTCGTTGAGCCGGTTGTCGGTGCAACAGCCGTGGGCGCGCTGGTCGTGGCCGGCGCCGTAACCGCCGACGGCGAACAGCCGGTCATCGGGATCGTCGCGGTCGAAGACCCGCACTCCCTCGACCCAGGTGCCCAGCACCTTGGTGCGCAGGGCCAGCGGATCCCCCGAGAGCACGATCAAGTCGCCATCCTTGCCGACCTCGAGCGACCCGATCCGCGCGTCGAGCTCGAGCATCCGCGCTCCGGCGAGGGTCAGCGCCTCGAGCGCCTTGTCGCGCGACATCCCGGCCCGCACCGCCAGCGCCGCGGCCCGGAAAAAGAGCCGCGAATCGGTGACGGGATCGTCGGTGTGAAACGCCACCGGTACCCCCGCGCGCTCGAGGATCGCGCCTGTGGCCAGCGACATCTCCGCCGCCTCGATCTTCCCGCCGGGAGCGTCGACGACGATCACCGAGCAGCCGACACTGGCGCGGGCCAACTGCTCCGCCACCTTCCAGGCCTCGCTGACATGGTGGAGGACGACCTTGAAGCCGAATTCCTCCTTGAGGCGCAGGACCGTGAGGATGTCGTCGGCGCGGTGGCAGTGGTGGTGGACGACGCGCCGGCCGTCGAGCACCTCGACGAGCCCCTCCAGTTCGAGGTCGCGGTCGGGGGTCTTGGCCGCGTCGCCACCGGCCGCGGCGAGCTTGCGGCGGTAGGCATCGGCGGCGAGGAACTTCTGCCGCACCAGCGCCGCCGACTTGGAACGCGTGCCGGGAAACGGCGGGTCCCTCTGCGAGTTGGTGCCGTTGGCCATCTTCATCCCGGCGACGATCCGGCCCGCCTGATCGCGGATGAGAAAGTCGTCGATCGTCGTCGCCCGGCGGAGCTTGGCATAGATCGTCTGGCCGGAGAGGAGATGCCCGGAGCCGGGCATGATGTTGAGCGTCGTGAGCCCGCCGGCGCGGCACTTGCGAAACCCGGCGTCGCGGACGTTGATGCTGTCGAGGACGCGGACGTCGGGCTGGATCGGCGCGCTCGAGTCACCTCCCCAGCCGCCGCCGACATGGCTGTGGGTGTCGACGAGCCCCGGCATCACCACCTTGCCCGTGCAGTCGATCCGCTCGGCGTCGGCGGGCACGGCCGTGGTCGCCGCAGGGCCGACGGCGGTGATCCTCCCCGCGGTGACGATCACGGTCCCCACCGCGATCGGCGGCGCCGAGATCGGCAGCACCTCGCCACCGACGAACACCACCGGCCGGCCGCCGCCTGCCGGTGCTTCCGCGCGCGGGGCATTGCCGCGCTGCCACGCCGCGGCCGCGAGCGCTCCGGCGACGGCTCCCGCGCGGCGCCGCGACAGGCGCGCGGAGTCGCAGCCGTGCGGGATTGGGTCGGCGGCTCGGTTCATCGCAGCGCTCCTGGAGTCGTGCCACCCGGGCACGGATCGCCTGCCCAGGGTATCGCACGGGCCGAGACACCGCATCGGGCCGGCGGCGACACGGCCGGTCGGGGCCACGGAGAGCTAGCGGTCGATCGACAGCAGGCCGAGAAACCAGTGCAGCCGCGGGTCATCTGGCTCGAACACCGTCTGCCACTCCGTCGAGATCCAGTCGATGTCCAGCGCGCCCCGATTGGCAGCCACGAGCGCCTCGATGTCGGTCTGGTCCTGGAGACGGAAGGCGAACAGTTTCAGGAGGATCAGGCCCTCCGCGGTGGCCACGCGAAGGGTCCCCCCCGGCCCCGGTTCCGTGCAGGCTCGCTCGAGGACATGCCGGTACGCGGGCAGGAGCGGTTTCAGCCAGTCGATACGCACCCCGTCGCGCCACAGCACCGCCATGTGATGCCGCGCGAGCTCCTCGATGACGTCGTGGTCGTTGAACTCGAAGCCCAGGCCGCCGAGGGCAGCGAGCACCGCGGGCAGCGTGATCTGGGGAATGTCGACGATCAGATCGACATCCTTCGTATACCGCGGGCGCGACCGGTACCCTGTCGCCAGGCCCCCGATCAGCGCGTAGGGCACGTTGGCCTTCGTCAGGACCGCGACCACGTCCGTCAGCGCGGCCTCGATCGCGTCGATGGGCCTGCCGGTTTCATCCGCCATGGCGCGTGAACAGATTCCGCTGGATGGCCTGCCACCGCGCCTCCTCGAGATCCTCGAGGCGCCCGATCGTGTCGCCGCGGGCGGATGACCGCGCCAGCCGCGCGGCCCAGTGCCGCAGGGCGAAGATCTCCCGCCAGCGCTCGGCAGCCGGCAGCGCCCGAAACCGCCGCGCGTCGGCGGCGATCAGGGCGCGATGGTCGGGAAAAACAACGCTGCCATCGGCAGGCCGGGAGGGGGTGGGCATGCGGACCTCGGCGGAAAGAGCCGGTGCACGCCTCACTCTACCCTCGGCACCGCCGCTCCGATCGACGTCGGGCCGAAGGTACGGTGACTTCGCCCGTTTTCCCGGTCTCGTGTGGCACAATCCCCTGGCATGATGCCCGGGATGATGGCGATCCGTCGCCAGTCCATCGGCCCCGGCGGTTTCGTCCGGCGTTATAGTGATGGCTCGCCGCGATGCCGTGGAGCAGCACGGCCCTCAACGTGGAGCGGCCAGAGGGGATGCCATGCCGGCCTTTGTCCCGTCGCTCGCGCGGCCATTCGCGGGGGTTCTGGCCGTAGCCATCGGTGTGTTCGGCGGCGGTGCCGCCGCCCGGGCGGTCGAACCGTCGGCCCTGGTGAAGCAGTTCTGCCAGGAGTGCCACGCCGGGGATCGGGTCGAGGGGGATATCGATCTTGCCCACCTCACCCCCGAGGCGATGCGGCGCGACGTCGCCACCTGGCAGCGGGCCACCGAGATGGTGGTCACCGGGCAGATGCCGCCGCGCGAAGCGGTGCAGCCGACCGCCGAGGAGCGCACGGCGCTTGCCGACTGGCTCGGGGGGTTTCTCCGCGCCGAGGCCCGCGCCCATGCCGGCGACCCGGGGCGGGTCGTGCTCCGCCGGCTCAACAACGCCGAATACACGTTCGCGATCCGCGATCTGACGGGCCTGGAGAGCCTCGAGCCGGCCCGTGAGTTTCCCGCCGACAGCGGCGCCGGCGAAGGCTTCACCAACACCGGCCAGACGCTGGCGATGTCGCCGGCGCTGTTCGAGAAGTACCTGGCCGCCGCCAAGGTGGTCACCGACCACGCCGTGCTCCTGCCCGACGGGATCGGGTTTTCCACCGGCACGACCCACCGCGACGTCACCGACGAATTGCTCGCGCGGATCCGGGCGATCTACCGGACCTTCACCGTGCCGCTCGAAGCCACCGGCCGCGGCGGGCAGACGACTGTCGAGCAAGGGATCGAGCTCGACATGGGGCGCGAGGGTTTTCTCCCCGTCGGCGCGTACCTCGGGGCGCTGGTCGAGGAGCGCGGCCGCCTCGCGGCCGATCCGTCGGCAGTGGCCACCGTCGCGGCCCAGCGCGGCCTGAGCCCGAAGTACCTCGGGATCCTCCATGCGGCACTGTCGGTGCCGGCCCCCGCCGAATCGCCATCGCCACTCGACGACCTCCGCCGCGCGTTCGCCACGGCCGCGCCGGCCGACGCCGCGGGCCTCGCCGAGCGCGTCCGGCAATGGCAGGGGGCGCTGTGGCGCTTCAACAAGGTCGGCCAGATCGGCCGGCGCCTCGGCCGCCCCGACGGCCCCGAGACCTGGCTCGAGGCGCGGTCGCCGCTGGTCGCCCGGCAGGACTTCCGGATCCGCCTCCCCGACGCCCCCACCGGCGCCACCGTCGCCGTCTCGTTCGACGCCGGCGACTGTGGCGACGGCGCCGGGGGTGCCGCCGGCGATGTCGTCGTCTGGGAGCGGCCGCGGCTGGTGGCACCGGGGCGCGGCGACGTGGCATTGGCCGACGTCGGGCGCTTGTCGGCGGCGCTGGCCGGCTGGCGGCAGGAACTAGCGAGCAGCGCCGCGGCGAGCCTGGCGGCGGCCGACGAACTGCGCGAGGCGACCGGGGCGCCCCCGGCGCTCGAGGCGCTGGCGGCGCGGCGCGGCGTCGATCCGCTGCTCCTGGCCGGGTGGCTCGGGGCGCTGGGGATCGGCGCCGGGCCTGTCGACTTCGACCTCCTCGCCACCCCCGAGCGTGGGATCGGCGGCTGGGAGGCGGTGCGCGGGTTCGTCGCCGCCGACGCCCTGAGTGTCGTTGCCAACGCCTCCGATCAGTCGGTGCAGATCCCCGGCACGCTCGGCGCCCACGGCGTGGCCGTCCACCCCGCCCCCACGAAGCGCGTGATCGTCGCCTGGCGGAGCCCCGTCGCCGGCGCGGTGACGGTCTCTTCCGTCGTGACACGCGCCCATGTCGGCTGCGGCAACGGCACCACCTGGAGCCTCGAGGTGCGGCGCGGCGGCGTCCGCCAGACGCTGGCCAGTGGGTTTGCCGACGAGCCGAAGCCCAAGACCGCCGGCCCGCTCGCCGGCGTCGCCGTGCAGCCCGGCGACGCGATCTGCCTCGTCGTCGGGCCGCGCGACGGCAGCCATGTGTGCGACCTCACCGCCGTCGACCTCACGATCGCCCACGGCGACGAAACCTGGCACCTCGCCGGTGAAGTGTCGCCCGACATCCTCGCCGGCAATCCCCACGCCGACGGCCGCGGCCGCGCCGGCGTGTGGCACTTCGCCCACGAGCCCGACCAGCCGACCGGAGCCCTCGCGATCCCTCCCGGCTCGGTCCTCGACCGCTGGCTCACCGCACCGGCCGGCGCCGAGCGTGCGGCTGCCGCTGCCGAGCTCTCGCGCCTCCTCGCCGCGGCGCAGGCCGGCCAACTCCCCGACGGCCCCGATGGTGCGCTCGCCCGCCTCCTGCTTTCCCCCTCGGGGCCGGTCCTCGCCCCGAGCTTCCGCGCCTGGCTCGCGGCCCCCGCGCCTGCCGGGGCCGGTGCGTTCGGCCACCATCCCGATGGTTTGGCGGTCGGCCCGGCCGACCTGTGTGTGGCGGCCCCGGACCGGTTCACGGTTGAGATCCCCGCCGATCTCGCCGCGGGGAGCGAGCTGGTCACCGCCGCCGCGCTCCATCCGCAGGCTCCGCCGACGGCCTGCGTGCAGCCGGCGCTGCACGTGGGGGGCGCGCCCGCTGGGGAGCCGGGCCTGCGCGCCGGCGCGGCGGTGATCGCCGCTCCGGGGTCTCCCGCCGCGCGGCGGATCGAGGAGGGGTTCGCCGCGTTCCGGGAGTTGTTTCCCACGGCCCCCTGCTACGTGAAGATCGTCCCGGTCGACGAGGTCGTCACGCTCAACGTCTTCTTCCGCGAAGACGACCACCTCCGCCGGCTCCTCCTCGACGCCGAGCAGACCGCCCGGCTCGACCGGGCCTGGGAAGGGCTCGAGTACGTCAGCCGCGAGCCGCTCGAACTGCGCGACGCCCTCGAGCAGCTCATCGAATACGCCACGCAAGACAACCCCGCCGGCGTGCAGTCGTTCACGCCGATGCGCCCCCACGTCGTCGCCCGCGCCGAGGCGTTCGCGCGGCAGCTGGTGGCGACCGAGCCGGCCCACGTCGACGCCGTCGTCGCCCGCGCCGCCCGGGCGTTTCGTCGGCCGCTCGCGGCAGCGGAGGAGGAACGACTCCGCGGGCTGTACCGGCGCCTCCGCGCCGAGTCGCACTCCCACGAAGAGGCGATCCGGCTCACGCTGGCCAGCGTGCTGGTGGCGCCGGAGTTTCTCTACAGGCTCGAAGCACCCGGCGCCGGCAGTGCCGCTTCGCCGGTCACACCATACGAGTTGGCGACGCGGCTGAGCCTGTTTCTCTGGTCGTCGCTCCCCGACGACGAGCTTTTGGCGGTGGCCGCCAGCGGCGCGCTTGCCGACGACGCCGTGCTCGTCGCCCAGACGCGGCGGATGCGCGCCGACCCGCGCGCGCGGCGGCTGGCCGAGGAGTTCGGCACGCAGTGGCTCCACGTCCATGGGTTCGCCACGCACGACGAGAAGAGCGCCGAGGCATTTCCCACGTTTCACCCCCTCCGCGCCGCGATGGAGGAGGAGACGGTGCTGTTCCTCGACGACCTGTTCCGCAACGACCGGCCGATCGATTCGCTCGTGAACGCCGACCACACGTTCCTCAACGCCGCTCTGGCCGCCCACTACGGCATCCCCGGCGTCGAGGGGAGCCACTGGCGGCGCGTGGACGGCGTCCGGACGTTCGGCCGCGGCGGGATCCTCGGCCTGGCCAGCACGCTGGCGACGACCAGCGGCGCCTCGCGCACCAGCCCCATTCTCCGCGGCAACTGGCTCTCCGAGGTGATCCTCGGCGAGAAGCTCCCCAAGCCGCCGAAAAACGTCCCACTGCTGGCCGACGAGCTGCCGGCCGGCCTCTCCGAGCGCGAGCTGATCGCCCGCCATTCGGCCGACGAATCGTGCGCCACCTGCCACCGCCGGATCGACCCCTACGGCTTCGCCCTCGAGAGGTTCGACGCCATCGGCCGGCGCCGTACCGCCGACGCCGCCGGCCACCCGATCGACGACCGGACGACGCTCCCCGACGGCACCGCCGTGGCAGGCGTCGACGGCCTCCGCGACTGGCTCGGGGGGAAGCGCGGCCGCGACGTCGAACGGCAGTTCTGCCGGAAGCTGCTCGGCTACGCCCTCGGCCGGGGCGTGCAGCTCTCCGACGAGCCGCTCCTCGACACGATCCAGGAGCGTCTCGCCGCCGCCGACCACCGCGTCGGCACGGCGATCGAGGCGATCGTCACCAGCCCCCAGTTCCGCTCGATCCGCGGTCGCGATGCAGCCGATTGACGTTCCATCCCGGAGGAGACCCGTCATGCCACGAGCCGCCGTTTCACGCCGCACCGCTCTCCGCGGCCTCGGGGTGTCGATGGCCCTGCCCTGGATGGAGTCGCTCGCCGCCCGGGCCGAGGCGGCGGCCACCCCCCCGCTGCGCCTCGCGGTGCTGTTTTCCGGCAACGGCTACCACTCCCGCGAGTGGTGGGCGGAGGGGAGCGGCGCCGGGATGAAGCTCGGGCGCGTCCTCGAACCGCTCGAGCCGTTCCGCGAGAAGCTCCTGTTCGTCAAGGGGCTGTACCACGAGCAAGCGCGGAAGGGAAACATCCACTCCTCGCAGACCGGCAACATCCTCTCCGGGGCGCCGCTGGCCAGCGGCGGCGACATCCGCTCCGGTACGAGCTTCGACCAGCTCGTGGCCGCGGCCCACGGCCGCGCGACGAAAGTCCCGAGCCTCGTCCTCGGCTGCGAGAAGGCCAACCCCTCGGTCCACAAGAACTACTCGATGCTCTACAGCTCGCACATCTCGTGGAGCTCACCGACGACACCGACACCGCTCGAGCTGTTTCCCGCGCTGGCCTTCGACCGGCTCTTCACGGAGGGATCGCAGCGCGGCGACGAGAGCGTGCTCGACGCGGTCCTCGAGGACGCCGGCGACCTGCGCCGGCGGATCGGCACGGCCGACCGCCGGAAGCTCGACGAATACCTCGACAGCGTCCGCGACGTCGAGAGCCGGATCGCCGGCGCCGGGACACGTGGCGAGCTGCAGGGGTGGAGGCCGGCGCTCGCCGCCCCCGACCGGCCGCGGCCGGCCGACGGCATCCCCCAGGACGTCGCCGAGCACATGCGGCTGATGTGCGACATCCTCGTCCTCGCCTTCCAGACCGACACCACGCGCGTCGTGACCCTCAAGCTCAACAACGACCACTCGGCGCTCCGCTTCCCCAACCTCCCGCGCGTCGACAACCCCGCCCAGGGGATCGACTACATGATCCACCACCTCCTCTCCCACTCCGACGGCGACGACTGGCTGCGCGTCAACCAGTTCTTCCTCGAGCAGATGGCCCACGTCGCCCGCCGCCTCGACGCGATCGAGGAAGGGGAGCGCACGCTCCTCGACAACTCGATGGTCATGCTCTGCTCGAGCATGATGGCCGGGGCCAAACACGACAACGACCAGCTCCCCGTCGTCCTCCTCGGCCGCGCCGGCGGCCGGCTCGAGAGCGGGCGGGTGCTCGACTACACGGGCAAGCCCGAGAGGCAATTGTGCCGGTTGTTCCTCTCGATGATGGACAAGCTCGACGTCCGCCCCGGCACGTTCGGCGACGCCACGGCGCCGCTCGCCGAAGTCTGACCGGCCGGCGCGGCATCACCACCGCTGCGAGTGTCACACCCTGCCACGGCGACGCTTGCAGGACCGCAAGACCGCTGCCGCGGCGCGCCCTGCCCGCACCCGGTCGCCGGGGTATGATTTTTCCGGCGTCCGCACCCGTCCGGCCCCGCTTCCGAGGTGCCCCATGCTGTCCCCTGCCCAAGTCGCCGAAAACTACTTCCTCGAGTCGCGCCACCAGCTCCTCGAGATCGCCGCCTACCTCGACCGCTACGACGCCGCCGTCGCCCGCAGTGGCGCCGGCAACGGCGCCCTGACGGCGTCGGAGCGCAGGCTCGACCTGATCCGCAAGGCGCTGGCGCTGGTCGCCGAGGAGCGCCCGCAGCGCGAGCGGACCGTGGCCCTCCTCGAGCTGTTCGCCTCGGTCTGACCGCCCCCTCCGCCGCCGGCCGATTCCCCGAGGACCCTCACGATGCAGATCATCCAGCCCCACTACCACGCCATCGCCCGCACGGCGCAGGACTACGAGCGGATGGCGATGAGCGGCGTCGTCGCAGTCGCCGAGCCCGCCTTCTGGGCCGGCTTCGACCGGCTCTACCCCGAGACGTTCATCGACTACTTCCGGCAGATCTCGGAGTTCGAGCCGACGCGCGCGGCACAGTACGGGATCCGCCACTTCTGCTGGGTGGCGGTCAATCCCAAGGAGGCCGAGAACCCCGGCCTGACCCGCGACGTGCTCCGGCACTTCCCCGAGTTCTTCGCCAAGCCGACGGTCCTCGGCGTCGGCGAGACCGGCCTCCACAAATCGACGAAGAACGAGATCGAGTCGCTCCAGGCCCACGTCGAGATGGCGATGAAGCACGGCCAGCTCGTCCTCATCCACACCCCGCACCTCGCCGACAAGGCCCACGGCACGAAGACCGTCCTCGAGGTCCTCGCCGGGATGGACGTCGATCCGGAGCGGATCTGGATCGACCACGTCGAGGAGCAGACGATCAAGCCCTGCCTCGACGCCGGCTACTGGGTGGGGTTCACGCTCTATCCGATCACGAAGTGCTCGCCGAAGCGTGCCGTCGACATGCTGGAGAAGTACGGCCGCGAGCGGATCCTCGTCAATTCGTCGGCCGACTGGGGCCCGAGCGATCCGTTCACGCTCCAGGAGTGCATCCTCGAGCTGCGGCGCCGCGGCCACTCGCTCCAGGATGCGATCGAGATCTTCCACAACAACCCCTGCCGGTTCCTCGGGCAGAATCCGAAGTTCGACATCCAGCCGATCCGGGTGGAGGTCGCCGATGTCGCCCACGCCTGAGGCGCGGGCCGACGCCGTGGACCACGCCACCGCCGCGACGAGCCTGGCACTGCTCCGCCAGTTGCGGTTCTGCGCCGGCCATCGGCTGTGGCGCCACGAGAGCAAGTGCGCCTACCTCCACGGCCACAACTACCGCGTCGACGTCGAGGTCGTGGCGGCGGCGGGCGCGGCGGCGGTCGATCCGGTCGGCCGGATCGTCGACTTCTCGCTCATCAAGCGGCGCCTCCTCGGCTGGCTTGACGACCACTGGGACCACGCCTTCATCCTCTTCGTCGACGACGCCGAGGCGATCGCCGCCGTCCGGCTCTCGACACCGTCGAAGCTGTTCCTCCTCCCCTGGAATCCCACCGCCGAGAACATGGCCCGCTACCTCCTCGAGGTGGTCTGCCCCGCGGTCCTCGCCGACCTCGGCGTCATTGCCCGCGAGGTCCGCGTGTGGGAGTCGGAGGAGTCGTGCGCGATCGCCTCCCGCACCGGCTCGCCGCCGGCGCCCCCAGTGCCCCCCGGCACGGCCGAAGTCGTCGATCGCCGCTGACGAAAGGCCCCTCCGATGCACCATCCAGGACTCGGCTCCTTCCCCGCCACGCGCATGCGGCGCAACCGCCAGCATCCCTGGCTCCGCGCCATCGTCGCCGAGACAGTGCTCACGCCGGCCGACCTCCTCTGGCCGATGTTCGTCCACGACCACGACGCCGCCGCGCCGATCGCGGCGATGCCCGGCGTGGAGCGACTGCCGATCGACGGCATCGTCCGCGCCGCGGCCGAGGCGGCCCGGCTCGGGATCCCGGCGATCGCCCTGTTTCCCGCCACCGATCCGGCGCGCAAGACCGTCGACGGATCCCACGCCGTCGATCCGGAGAATCTCGTCTGCCGCACCGTGCGCGCCGTGCGCCGCGAGACCGGCGACGCCGTCGGGATCATCTGCGACGTCGCCCTCGATCCTTACACGACCCATGGCCACGACGGCCTGCTCGTCGACGGCCGGATCGTCAACGACGAGACGGTGGCGGTGCTGTGCCGGCAGTCACTCGTCCTCGCCGAGGCCGGCTGCCATGTCGTCGCCCCCAGCGACATGATGGACGGCCGTGTCGGCGCGATCCGCACCGCCCTCGACGCCGCCGGCCGCCACGACGTCGGGATCCTCTCCTACGCCGCCAAGTACGCCTCGGCCTTCTACGGCCCGTTCCGCGACGCGGTCGGCAGCAACGCCTCGCTCGGCACCGCGGCCAAGCTCGGCGTCAGCGACAAGAAGACCTACCAGATGGACACGGCCAACACGCTCGAGAGCCTGCGCGAGGTGGCCCTCGACGTCGCCGAGGGGGCCGACATGGTGATGGTCAAACCGGCCGGGACGGCACTCGACATCATCCACCGGGTGAAGACGACGTTCGGGATGCCGACGCTCGCCTACCAGGTGAGTGGCGAATACGCGATGATCCGCGCCGCCGCCGCCAACGGCTGGCTCGATGGCGACAAGGCCGCCGCCGAGAGCGTGCTGGTGATCAAGCGGGCTGGCGCCGATGCCGTCCTCACCTACTTCGCGCCCGTGCTCGCGCGGGCGCTGGCGGCCCGCGGCTGACTTCCCTCAACCCTTCGGACGGAAGGCGACGAGCCTTTCCGGGCGGGTCTCGAGGCGCGGGGGCGCGGGGGCGCCGGTGTGGATCAGATCGATGCAGTAGGGGATCGCGGGAAAGACCGCTTCGAGGCACTCGCGGATGCTCCGCGGCCGGCCCGGCAGATTCACCACCAGCGCCCCGCCACAGACGCCGGCGGTCTGCCGCGAGAGGATCGCTGTCGGCACCTTGTCGAGCGACACTTTCCGCATCAGCTCGCCGAAGCCCGGCAGGAGCTTGGTGCACACCCGCTCGGTCGCCTCCGGCGTGACGTCGCGCGGCGCCGGGCCGGTGCCGCCGGTGGTCACGATCAGGCAGCAGCCGGCGTCGGCCAGCGCCCGAATCGTGGCCGCGATCGAATCGATGTCGTCGGGCACGACGCGCTCGAGTGGCTCCCACGGCGAGGCGAGCACCTCGGCCAGGTAGGCACGGATCGCCGGGCCCCCTTCGTCGGCATACTCGCCGCGGCTGGCCCGGTCGGAGACGGTGAGGATGCCGATGCGCGCCGGAGAAGCGTTCATGGTGCGATGAGCAGGGCGGCGATGCCGACGAGGGATCGCAGGACCGGGCGGCGGCGCCCCGAGGCACGACGACCTGAGGATACACTCGGCAGGATGAACGCCACCCCGTTCCTCGGTGCGCTCCTCGACGGACTTTCCGCAGAGAAGCTCGAGACCGTGCTCATCGGCAATGCCGCCGCGGCACTGCTCGGAGCACCGGTGACGACGCTCGATTTCGACTTCATGTTTCGTGACACCGTGGCGAACCTGGTGAAGCTCAAGCGGATCGCCAAGCGCCTCGACGCCGTGATCCTCCGGCCGTTCTATCCGGTCTCGCGGCTCTACCGGCTTTCAGCCGACTCCAGCGGGCTGCAGGCCGACTTCATGCCGGTGATCCATGGCGTCCGGTCGTTCGAGTCGCTCCGCAGCCGGGCCGTCGCGATCGAGATCGACGGTCGCAAGACGCTCGTGGCAGCCCTCGACGACATCATCGCGAGCAAGCGGGCGGCCGGGCGGGATCGGGATCTGGCGGTCCTGCCGATCCTCGAGCGGACGGCAGCGCTGCTCCGCGGGCAAGCGCCCGCCGTCGCCCCGGCGACCGAGACCACAAAACCCCCGGGAGGCCGCCGTGGCCGCGCGAAAAAACAAGATCGCTGATCGGGGAACCCGCACGTCGCGGTCGGCCGCCGCGGCGCGCGACCGGCGCGCCCGGGGTGTGCTGGCCGCCGAAACCGACCGCCAGCTCGACGACCTCATCCTCCGCAGGCTCGCGCTACCGGTCGAAGCGCGGATGAACTTCCTCCGCCGCCGCCTCCCCGGCGGCGGCAGCAGCCTTTAGCAGACCGTGGCCAAAGTGATCCGCCGCTGGATGCGACGGCAGACACCCCGAAAAAGCCCCGGCTTTTCTCGGGGTGTCCGAAGTGGAAAAAGGTCGTGGATGACTTTTTCCACGGACAGTCAACGGCCACCTGATCACGGCGGGAGATCGCTGGACGGAAACCTTACCGCCCGGCGCCACGGTGCACGATGCGCCTGTCGCCCGTCGCTCGGCTGACCTCGGCCCGCAGATTCATCTCGCGATCGCGCGGGCGACGTCTTGGGGAAGCTTTGCCTCGAGCGCCGGATGGGCCTCTACGAGCCGGGCGATGTCGGCGAGGTTTTTGATCGACTTGCTCGGTCGCCGTTCCGGCGTGCGCCAGGCCTTGATCTTCCCGGCGAGCGTGTCATCGAGCGCGGCCACGCGGAGCAGAATGCCGTGGATGTCGGCCGCCATCGACCGGGCCGGAAAGTCCCGATAAAACTCCTCGGTGCTGAGCTGCAGGCTGACCTGCGAGCGGCCGCGGAAATTGACCGACCAGGCGTGCCGCTCAGCCGTGAAGCCGACGGATTCGAGGGCCGCCACCGCCCGTTCGATCTCGTCCAAGGCGACCACGAAATCGACGTCACGGGTGACCATCGGCTCGGCCGCCCAGTGGTTGACCGCAATCCCGCCGATGGCGCACCAGTGCATCTCGGCGCGTTCGAGAGCATCGACCATCCGCATCACGTCGTCGGCACCGCCCGCGGTTTGCCAGTCGTAGAATTGTCGGCCGGTCATGATCCACTGCGATCTGCGGTCTTCGGGAACAGAAAAGTCGGTTGTACCTGCGCTGAATCGTGACGGTCGAAAGAGGCGACCCTGTCGCGCGGTGGCAGCGGCCTAACCATCCGTAATCGTCCCGCGAAACTGCTTGACCAGCGCCGTCTCACCTTGCTCGAAGCGGCGCGCGAGGAGCGCGTCGATCATCGCGACGGAGAGGCCGGGCAGGCCGAGGCTCGAGTCGAGCGGCCGGTAGGCGGCCCCTGCCAGCGCGAGCATCGCGAGCCGGCTGCCGTCATGCCGCCAGACCTCCGGCACCCCCATCGCGGCGAACAGCTTCAGCTTGGCGATCGCCGAGGAGGTGATCTCGACTTCGATCACCAGATCGGATGGCGGGTCGATCAGCAGATCGACCTCTTCCTTGGGACGGATCAGGTCGGCATGGGCGATGTAGTACGACTCGTCGGGCTCGAATGCCCGGTCGAGGTCCGGCCGCTTGAACGTGGTCGAGGCGCAACTGAGGATCTCGATGCCGCGGACTTCGGAGTAGGTCTCCACGATCCGGCCGATCAGGCGGCCGATGCCTTCATGCTGGCGGCGGGGCGTCATGAGCTCGAGCACTCCTTGGTCGAAGGTCATCCGCGGAACGCTGCCGGAGCGGCCTTCGGCGAGCTCGAGAAACGTCTCCCAGCGGACGTTCTCGAGCACGGTGCGGGTTTCGGCGGCTGCAATCCACGGCATCGGAGGACTCTCCTTGGAAAGCCATGACGGGGAAGTCGCGACGGACACGCGGGGGGCCACGTCCGCGATCACCGGGGCTCGATGGCCGCACGGGCCACAGGGCACGTGAACAGAATACCAGGTACGCCGTTCAAATCAATCGCGCAGCGTGGGTGCTGTCGCACTGCGGCCGGCGCTGGGCGGGAGATCTATACTGCACCCGTCATGAGCACCATCGACACTCCCGCCGCGACGCCCGCCCCGGCTGCTGCCGTGCCGCCGCGCGGTGCCGTAACGCTGGCGATGTACGACAGGATGATCGCCGCCGGGGTGTTCGAGCCACGGCAGGAGCATCCGCTCGAGCTCGTCGATGGAGTGCTCCAGATGATGTCGCCGATCGGGGACCGGCATGCCGACGCCGTTGCCTGGCTCACGCGCTGGAGCATGACGGCGGTCGATTCCTCCCGGATCCTCGTGTGGGTGCAAAACCCGATCGCGATCCCCGCATCGGAGAGCGCCCCGCAGCCCGATCTCGCTTGGGTGACGCTGCGGCGCTACACCGACCGCCGGCCGCTCCCCGGCGAGGTGATGCTCGTCGTCGAGGTCGCCGACACGAGCCTCGACTACGACACGACGACCAAGGCCGCTCTCTACGCCGCGGCCGGAATCGGGGAATACTGGGTGATCGACCTGGTCGCCCGTGCGGTGATCGTGTTTCGCGATCCCGTCGCGGGGCGCTACGACACCCGCACCACGTACAGGGCCGGCAGGCCCCTGCACCCCGTGGCCTGCCCCGATGCAACGCTCGAGCCGGCGGAGCTGTTCGTCGACTGACCGGCGGCGTCAGCCGGCGCTGGCCGCCAGGTCGACGCGGTACAGCTGCAGCGGCTCCCCGTGACGCGCACCGCGACCGCCAGCGAGACAACGCGTTCGTTGGCCGTCTCACGCTGGCGGCGCAGCCGTTCGAAGTCGTCGGGGGCGGGGCCGGTGCCATTCCTCCGAGCCTCCTCCCGCCGCGTCAGATCGCGCCGCGGGCGTCCAGCAGGGCGACGAGGGCGTCGGCGCACTTGGCCACCGGCCAGTGGTGCGTGGGGAGGACGAGGTCGGGATCCGCAGGGGGCTCCCACGGGGCCGATACTCCCGGGAATCCGCCCAGCTCGCCGGCGTCGGCGCGGGCGTAGTGGCCGTCGGTGTCGCGCTGGCGGCAGACGTCGAGCGGGGCAGAGAGGTGGATGACCAGGCAGCGCTCGCGGCCGATCCGCTCCACCGCCTTCTGCCGGACCGACTCCTCGGGGGCGACGAACGCGGCGATGCAGATCAGCCCGGCGTCGTTGAACAGCCGGGCGATCTCGGCGCCGCGGCGGAGGTTCTCGCTGCGTTCCTCGGCCGAGAAGCCGAGATCGCGGCTGATCCCGAGGCGCAGTGCCTGCCCGTCGATCACCCCCACGGCGCGCCCCGCCTCGAACAGCCGCCGTTCGAGCGCCGTGGCCAGCGTGGTCTTGCCCGAGCCGGTGAGGCCGGTGAGGAGGAGCGTGACGGGCTTCTGGCCGTAGCGCGCCTCGCGTTCGGCGGTCGTGACGGTGCTTTCGATCCCCTGGAGGTGGTCGGCCGCGGCGTCGTCCCAGTGGGCCGCGCCGCGTCCCTCCTCCGGCTCGCGGTCGAGGATCATGCCGGCGCCGACCGTGGCGTTGGTGAGCCGGTCGATCATGATGAACCCGCCGGTGGCCCGGTTGCGGCGGTAGGCGTCGAAGGCGATCGGCTCGGTGAGCGCGACGGCACAGCGCCCGATCTCGTTGAGCGCCAGAACGGGCGCCGCCTCACGGTGGAGCGTGTTGACGTCGACGCGGTAGCGGAGGGTGGCCACGGAGCCGGTCGTGACCTTCGTCGTCTGCTTGAACAGGTACTGCTTCCCCGGCACGAGCGGCTCGTCGGCCATCCACACCACCATCGCGTCGAAGCGCTTGTCGACCTTCGGCTGGTTGCCGGGACGGACGAGCATGTCGCCGCGGCTCGAGTCGATCTCGTCCTCGAGCGTGAGCGTCACGCTCTGCGGCGCGAACGCCTCGTCGAGCGTGCCGTCGAAGGTGACGATCGACTTGACGCGGCTCTTCCGCCGCGACGGCAGCGACATCACCTCGTCGCCGGTGCGGATGATCCCCGAGGCGATCGCCCCGGAGAAGCCGCGGAAGTCGAGGTTCGGGCGGAGGACGAGCTGGACGGGGAAGCGGAAGTCCTCGAGGTTGCGGTCGGAGCCGATGTACGTCGTCTCGAGGAGCGTCATCAGCGGGCTGCCGGTGTACCACGGCATGTTCGCGCTGTTGGCGACGACGTTGTCCCCCTCGAGCGCCGAGATCGGCAGGAAGTGGACGTCGGGGAGCTCGAGCCGGGCGGCGAACGCCTGGTAGTCGGCGCGAATCCGCTCGAACACCCCCTCGTCCCAGCCGACGATGTCCATCTTGTTGACGGCGACGACGACGTGGCGGATCCCGAGGAGCGAGACGATGAAGCTGTGGCGCTTGGTCTGGGTGAGGATCCCGTGGCGGGCGTCGACGAGGATGATCGCCAGGTCGGCGGTCGAGGCCCCGGTCGCCATGTTGCGGGTGTACTGCTCGTGGCCGGGGGTGTCGGCGATGATGAACTTGCGCTTGTCGGTGGAGAAGTAACGGTAGGCGACGTCGATCGTGATCCCCTGCTGGCGCTCGTCCTCGAGGCCGTCGGTGAACAGCGCCAGATCGACCTCGCCGCCGGTCGTGCCGTAGCGCGAGGAATCCTTGCGGATCGCGGCCAGCTGATCCTCGTAGATCATCTTCGATTCGTAGAACAGCCGGCCGATGAGCGTGCTCTTGCCGTCGTCGACGCTGCCGCAGGTGATGAACCGGAGCAGCTCCTTGCGCTCGTGCTGCGCGAGGTAGGCGTCGATGTCGGTGGCGATCAGCGCAGACTGGTGTGACATGGTCAGAAGTACCCTTCGCGCTTCTTCTTTTCCATGCTGCCGGCCTCGTCGGTGTCGATCAGCCGCCCCTGCCGCTCCGAGAACGTCGTCAGGAGCATCTCCTGGATGATCTCGGGGAGCGTGGTGGCGCTCGAGTCGACCGCGCCGGAGAGCGGGTAGCAGCCGAGCGTGCGGAAGCGCACGCGGCGCTGCTCGGGCCGCTCGCCGGGTTTCAGCGGCAGCCGGTCGTCGTCGACCATGATCATCACCCCGTCGCGCCACACGATCGGCCGCTCGGCGGCGAAGTACAGGGGGACGATCGGGATCTTCTCGAGGTGGATGTACTGCCAGACGTCGAGCTCGGTCCAATTGGAGAGGGGGAAGACGCGGATGCTCTCCCCTTTGCGGAGCTTGGTGTTGTAGAGGTTCCACAGCTCGGGGCGCTGGTTCTTCGGGTCCCAGCGGTGGTGCTCGTCGCGGAACGAGAACACCCGCTCCTTGGCCCGGCTCTTCTCCTCGTCGCGCCGCGCCCCACCGAACGCGGCGTCGAAGCGGTGCTTGTCGAGGGCCTGGCGGAGGGCCTGCGTTTTCATCACGTCGGTGTGGACCTTGCTGCCGTGGGTGATCGGATTGACCCCCTGGCGGCGCCCCTCCTCGTTGACGTGGACGATCAGCTCGAGGCCGAGCTGTTTGGCGACGTACTCGTCGCGGAGCCGGTACATGTCGCGGAACTTCCACGTCGTGTCGATGTGCATCAACGGGAACGGCGGCTTGGCCGGGTGGAAGGCCTTCTCGGCGAGCCGGAGCATGACCGCCGAGTCCTTGCCGATCGAGTACAGCATCACCGGGTTGGCGAACTCGGCCGCAACCTCACGGATGATGTGGATGCTCTCGGCCTCGAGGAGCCGGAGGTGGGTGAGGTTGTAGGTCGTCATCGAGTGCCTGAGGTCGGCGATCCACCCTCGGGGAGGGGGACGGGGACGCTGGGTTTCCAATTCGGCCTACGGTAGGCGATCGGTGGCGTTTCGGACACTCGACCTGGACTGACTTGTCAGGTTTCGTTCAGCGCGGCAGCGGTTTCGGGAAGCGCGGCGCGAAAAAGTCGGATGTGATGCCATAAACATGGTGGTGGTATAAAGTTGCGTACATTTTACAACGGCCGTTTCCAGCCCGTCTTTGCGATCCTGTCCGGACTGGGGGATACTTGACGGTCCGTTCGATTCGTGGATCCCGCCTGCGGAGGAGTTGGCCCATGCCAGAGCCGCTGCGTCGCTGCGCCCTGCTCGCGATCGGACTGGTGGTTTCGGCAACGGCCGTCGGCCGCGCCGACGGCCCAGGCCAGACCCCACCTGCGGGGGTGTCGGTCCTCGATATCTCGACCGGTGGCTCCGACGGCTCGGCCGTCACGATCGTCGGCACCGAGGGGCGGCGGCAGCTCGTCGTCACGGCGCTGGCCGCGCCGGGCGGGGCCCCCGTCCGCGACGTGACCGGCGCCGTCTCCTACGCCGTCGAGCCTGCGGGGCTGGCCACCGTGTCGCCACGCGGGATGGTCGTCCCCGCCGCCGACGGCCGCGGCGAGATCGTCGTCCACCTCGAAGGCTGTGCCGACGCCCGCGTGCCCCTCGTCGTCGAACGGTTCGGCGCCGACCCGCCGCTCGACCTCGCCGTCGACGTCGTCCCGGTGTTCACCAAACACGGCTGCAACGGCGGCGGCTGCCACGGCAAGAGCGGCGGCCAAAACGGCTTCCGCCTGTCGCTGCTCGGTTTCGAGCCGGCCGAGGACCACGAGCACCTCGTCAAGGAAGCCCGCGGCCGGCGCGTGTCGCTGGTCGCCCCGGAGGAGAGTCTGCTCCTCGCCAAGGCCACGGCACTGGTCCCGCACGGCGGCGGCCGCCTCATCGAGACCGGTTCGCCGAGCGAGCGGACGATCGCCCGCTGGATCGCCGAGGGGGCCCGCCCCGCCGATCCCGCCGCCCGCAAGGTGACCGGGATCGAGGTCTTCCCGACCGCGCGGATCCTCCTCCCGGGCCAAACCCAGCAGGTCCGGGTGATGGCGCTGTATTCAGACGGCTCGCGCGAGGACGTGACGAGCATGGCGCAGTACGAGGTCAACGCCCCGGACCTGGCCAGCGTCGACAGCGCCGGATTGGTCAGCGCCACGCCGCGGGGCGAGGGGGCTCCGCGCAGCGGCAGCGTCGGCCTGATGATCCGCTACCAGAGCCAGGTGGCGGTGTTCCGCGGCACGATCCCGATGGAGTCGCCCGCCGAGCGGATGCCGGCGCCGGAGGCGTTCGCGAAGAACTTCGTCGACGGCCACGTCCTCGACTACCTCCGTCTCCTCGGCCTGCCGCCGTCGGCGCCGTGCGACGACGCCACCTTCCTCCGCCGCGTCACCGTCGACGTCGCCGGCCGGCTGCCCACCGTCGCCGAGACAGACGCCTTCCTCGCCGATGCCGACCCCGCCAAGCGGGCCAAGGCGATCGACCGGCTCCTCGACAGCCCCGACTACGCCGACACGTTCGCCAACAAGTGGGCGGCGATCCTCCGCAACAAGCGCACCGACGACACCCTCCACCGCCGCGGCAGCTACGCGTTCCACGCCTGGATCCGGCAGAGCCTGCTCGACAACAAGCCGTTCGACCAATTCGTCCGCGAGATCCTCACCGCCTCCGGCGAGGTCGGCACCAACCCGGCGGTGGTCTGGTTCCGCCAGGTCGCCGAGGCCAACCAGCAGGTCGAGGACGCGTCGCAACTGTTCCTCGGGCTGCGGCTGCAGTGCGCCCGCTGCCACCACCACCCGTTCGAGAAGTGGAGCACCGAGGACTACTACCAGCTCGCCGCCTTCTTCTCGCGCGTCGGCCGTAAGAAGGGGGCCCAGCCGGGCGAGGACCGGATCTTCCACGCCCGCGGCATGCCGCAGGCCGCCGGCCCGAAGGGCACCCACAAGGCGGTGGCGCTGGGCGCCGAGCCGGCCGAGATCCCCGCCGACACCGATCCGCGGGCGGCGCTGGCGGAGTGGATGACCGCCGCCGACAACCCGTTCTTCGCCCGGTCGGCCGTCAACCGCTACTGGAAGCACTTCTTCTCGCGCGGGCTGGTCGAGCCGGAGGACGACATGCGGCTCACCAACCCGCCGACCAACCCCGCGCTGCTCGACGCCCTGGCGGCCGATTTCGTCGCCCACGGCTACGACCTCAAGCACCTCGTGCGGACGATCTGCAACTCGGCCACCTACCAGCTCTCGGCCGAGCCCAACGAGTTCAACGCCGAGGACCGGCAGGCCTTCTCGCGGTTCTACCCGCGGCGACTCTCCGCGGAGACGGCGCTCGACGCCATCGACAGCCTCTCCGGCAAGTCGACGGCGTTCGGCGGCACGCTCGCCGGCACGCGCGCGGTGCAGCTCCCCGACCCCAACTTCAACAATTACTTCCTCACCGTCTTCGGCCGGCCCAACGGCGACAGCGCCTGCGAGTGCGAGCGGGTCAGCGAGGCGAATCTCGCCCAGAGCATCCACCTCATCAACTCCGCCGACATCCTCGGCAAGGTCGGCGGTGCCGACGGCCGGGCGGGCAAGCTCGCCACCGACGCCGGCCGCGATGACGCGGCGAAGATCGCCGAGCTCTACCGGGTGGCGTTCTCGCGGGCGCCGACGGCGGAGGAACGGGCCCTGGTCGAGCAGTACCTCGCGGCCCACGCCGACAACCGTCCGGCGGCCTTCGAGGACGTGATCTGGTCGCTGCTCAACACCAAGGAGTTCCTCTTCAACCACTAGTCCGGCGGGCGGGGCGGCCGGTCCCGGAAACCGGGCCGGCGGCAGGGCCGGGGCGGTGGCCGGGAATCGCGTCATGCAACGCCTCACGCTGCGCGGGCCGTCGGGCGCCGGCTGCGATCGAAGGGCCGGCCCGCCGTCGCCGCGGCGGCTGGCCGCCGTCCTGGCGCTGGCCGCGATCGCCGCGGTCCCGGCCGTCGCCGAACTGCCCCAGCCCCTGCTGACCGCGATCCATCCGGCCGGGGGCCAGCGCGGCACCGAGGTGACGGTGACGATCGCCGGCCCCGACCTCGACGACGTGCGGGGGCTGCTGTTCTCCCATCCCGGGATCATCGCCCGTCCGGTCCTGGCCGAGCCGACCGAGTTCGATCCCGAACCGCGGCCGGTGCCCGGCAAGCTCGTGGTCGCGATCGCCGCCGACGTGCCGCCGGGGATCTACGACGCCGCTGCGGTGGCCAGGTTCGGCGTCAGCAACGTCCGCGCCTTCGCCGTCTCGGCGACGCCGCAGGTCGTCAAGGAAAAGGACTGCGACAGTGCCGCGGCGGCGCTCGCGGTGCCGGCCGACGGCGCCGTCGCCGCCCGGACGACGGCCGCCAAGGCCGACCATTACGCGCTGGAGCTGGCGGCCGGGCAGCGGATCCACCTCGAGGTCTGGTGCCGGCGACTCGACTCGCGGATGGTGCCGGTGCTTTCGCTGGTCGATCCGTCGGGGCGCGAGATCGCCGTCGCCCGCGGCACGCGCCAGGACGATCCGTTCATCGACGTCGCCGTGCCGGCCGCCGGCCGCCATGTCGTCCGCGTCCACGACCTGTTCGCCTCCGGCGGCGACGAGACCTTCTACCGCCTCGTCTGCTCGACCGGCCCGTGGGTCGACTTCGTCTTCCCCCCCGCGGGGCGCGCCGGCGAGACGACGCGCGTCGAGGTCTTCGGCAAGGGGCTCCCGGGGGGCAGCCCGGCGCTCATCGAAGGGGGCAACGAGGGGCTCGAGCAGGTCGTCGTCGACGCCCGGATGGGCGCACCGGCCGCGGGCGCGACCGCGCGGTTCGCCTGGCGCCTGTTCGCGCCGCGCGATGCCGCGGCCCCGCTCGCCGACCTGTCCGGTGGCGTCCTCGACGCCGCGGCGCAGCCGCCGGCGGCGCTGGCGGTCACGGCGCCGGTGATCCGCGAGCACGAGCCCAACGACGACCCCGCCGCGCCGCAGGCGCTCGAGATCCCCGGAGCCGTCGCCGGCCGGTTCCAGCCGCGGCGCGACCGCGACTGGTATTCGTTCACCGCCAAGGCCGGCGACGTCTTCTGGCTCGAGGTCACTTCGGCCCGCTACGGCCTCCCCACCGATCCGGCGCTGCTCGTCGAGAGCCTCTCGACCGACGCCGCCGGCCGGCCGGTGGGGAAGGAGGTCGCCTCCGCCGACGACGGTCCGGCCGAGTTCGCCGGGCCATTGGTCGATCGGCCGAGCGCCGACCCGCTGCTCGAGTTCCGTGCACCGGCCGACGGCACCTACCGGGTGCTCGTCCGCGATCTCGCTGCCGACTCGCACGCGGCACCCCATCATGTCTACGTCCTCGAGGCCCGCCGCCCCACGCCCGACTTCGAGGTCGTCGCCCTGCTCTCGCATCCCAACCGCGCCGACGGCAATCGCCAGCAGCTCGCCGCGGCGAGCCTGCCGATCGGCGGCGCGCTGCCGGTCGACATCCTCGTCGTCCGCCGCGACGGCTTCGGCGGCGACGTCGTGATCGAGGCCGAGGGGCTCCCCGCCGGCGTCAGCGCCCCGCCGCTGTCGATCCCCGGGAAGGCCAACCGCGGGACGCTCGTGCTCACCGCCGCCGACGGTACGGCGCCGTTCGCCGGGACCTTCCGGATCACCGGCAAGAGCCGGATCGGCGAGGCTGACGTCGCCCGCACCGCACGGCCGGCGATGCTCCGCTGGAACGTCGACAACCAGAACCAGCCGCAGCTGGTGCGGATGGTGCGCGAAATTCCGCTCGCCGTGATCCCCGACGCGGCGCCGCTGACGGTCACCGAGCAGGACCGCGCCGTCCGCGAGACCGCCCGCGGCGGCAAGCTCTCGGTGCCGCTGGCGCTCGTCCGCCGCCCCGGGGCGAAGGGGGCGGTGTCGCTGACCGCGCCCGGGCTGCCGGGGGAGCTGAAGGTCGTCGAGGTGAAGATCGAGGAGGCGGCGACCGCCGCCACGGCCGAGATCGACGTCGATCCCAAGCTGCCGCCGGGGGAATACCGGATCGTCCTCCGCGGCGTGGCAAAGACGGCGTTCGCGCGCAACCCCGAAGCCGCCGCCCGGCTCAAGGCCGATGCCGAGCGCGTCGCCGGCATCGCCCAGCAGCGGGCCACGGCCACCGAGGGGGCCAAGCAGGCGCTGGCCGCCGCCGAGGCCAAGCTCGCCGAGATCAAGGGGGCGGGCACCGAGCCACCGGCCGATGTCGTCGCCGCCCGCGAAGCCGCCGCCAAGGCGATGGCCGACGCCGAGGCCGCCGCCAAGACCGCCGCCGACGAGAAGGCACGGCGCGAGAAGCTCGCCGCCGACGCCGCCACCGCCGCGGCCCCGAAGGACGTCGACGTGCCGCTGGTCGTGCCCTCGATCGCGCTGGTCGTCCACGAGATGCCGGTCGCGCTCGACGGCCTCGCCGACGAGATCAAGGTCGCGCCGGGGGCGGCCGCCGACCTCGCCGTGCCGATCGCGAGGCGCTACGGCTTCGCCGGCGAGGTCGTCGTCGAACCCTCGACCGCCAAGCCGGTCGCCGGGCTCGCGCTCGCGCCGGTCACCATTCCCGCCGACCAGTCGCAGGGAATCGTCAAGCTCACCGCCGCGGCCGACGCGGCGCCGGGCCGACACGAGCTGGTGCTGACGACGAAGCTGAAATTCAATGACCGCGAGATCACGGCCCGCCGGCCGCTGGCGCTCGTGATCGAGGCGCCGGCACAGCCGTGACGCCCACCCTGTTTCGCAGGAGTTGACCCGATGAACGCCCGTCCGACGCCCGCTGCGCGCGAGGCCTGCCCGAGCGCCCAGGTGGGCTCCCTCCGCGGTCCCCGATCGGCGCCGCCGCTGGCCGGTGTGGGGCTCGTGATCGGCATGGCTTCGAGCCTGGCGGCGCTCGCCGTCGCCGCCGACGGCCTCCCCGTCGCCCCCCCGACGCGCACCGAGCCGGTCGGGTTCGAGGCCGACATCAAGCCGTTCCTCGCCGCCAACTGCACCGCCTGCCACAACGAGAAGATCAAGGAGGGGGGGCTGCGGCTCGACAGCTCCCAGGCACTGGCCGCCGGCGGCGATTCCGGCCCGGCCGTGGTCCCCGGCAAGGGGCTCGAGAGCCTCGTCTTCCTCCGCGCCGCCCACCGCCAGGACGACCCGATGCCGCCGGCCGACAACAAGGTCGGCGCCAAGCACCTCTCCCCGGAGCAGCTCGGCCTGCTCGCACGGTGGATCGACGAGGGGGCCAAGGCGGGGCCGGCGGCGGCGCGCGGACCGATCGCCTGGAAGCCGATGCCTCTCGGCCAGGGGGGCGTTCTCGCCGCGGCACTGTCGGCCGACGGACGCGTCACGGCGGCGGCGCGCGGCGGGCGCGTCAGCCTGTTCGACACCGCCACCGGCCGGCTCCTCGGGGCCCTCGAGGATCCGACGCTCGTCAGCAACGGTGGCCCCGCCGGCGTCGCCCACCTCGACACCATCGGGGCGCTGGCGATCTCCCCGACCGACGACCGGATCGCCTCCGGCAGCTTCCGCACCGTGAAGCTGTGGCGCCGCGAGCGCCCCGGCCACGTGACGTTCGCCGATTCGCAGCAGGCCACCGCCGTCGCGATCGCGCCGGTCGGGGGCCTGATCGCCATCGGCCGTGCTGACGGGCAGATCGCCCTCGCCGATGGCGCCAGCGCCGCGGCGCGGCGGACGATCCAGCCCCATGCCTCCCCGGTCACCGGCGTGGCGTTCTCGGCCGATGGCTCGCTCGTCATCTCCTCGTCGCGCGACACCTCGATCGCCGTCAGCGCCGCCGCCGACGGCACGCTCGTCGGCCGGCTCAAGCGCCCGGGCGAGGTGATGGCGCTGGCGCGCGTGGCCGACGACCGGATCGCGGCGGCCGACGCCGACGGCGTGATCCGCATCTGGCAGCTTCCCCTGCCCCCCCCCGACGCCGATCCCGCCGCGGCCCCGGCGCCGCTCAAGGAGCTTCCCGCCGGCGGCCAGCCAGTCACCGTGCTTTCGCCGTTGGCCACACCTCCGGGCCATCTGCTCTCCGCCGGGGCCGACGGCACGCTGCGCTTGTGGAACATCGACGGCGCGAGCGTCGTCCGCCAGATGGCCCACGGCGGGCCGGTCAGCGGCTTCGCGGTTCGCCCCGACGGCGCCCGGGCGGCGACCGTGGGCACCGTCCCCGGCGTGAAGCTCTGGGATCTGACGAACGGCCAGCCCGCCGGCGAATGGAAGGGGGACCACCGCCTCGTCGAGCGCCTCCGCGCCGCCGACGTCGATCTGGCCGTCCGCAAGCAGGACGTGGAGTACGGCAAGGCGCGGGTCACCGAGGCCGAGAAGGGGATCGAGGCGGCCGCCGCCGAGACGAAGCAGTCGGGCGAGAAGCTCGCCGCGGCCGAGAAGACGATGGGGGAGAAGCAGGAGGCGGCCAAGGGAACGCTTGCCGCCAAGGACGAGGCCGACAAGGCGGTCGTCGTCGCCACCACCGCCGTCGCCCAGGCCACCGAGGCGCAGGCCGCCTCCGTCAAGGCGCAGGCCGCGGCGGCCGCGGCGGTCGAGACGGCCACCGCCAGTGCCAACGCGTTCGCCGCCGTCGCCGCCAGCAGTGCCGGTGACGCCGCCGCCGCCGAGACGCTCAAGACGTTCCAGTCGGTGGCCGCCGGCGCCACCGCCGCGAAGGCCGCCGCCGACCAGGCCGTGGCCCAGGCCGCCCAGCAGATCGAGCGTTCCAAGGCGAAGGTCGACGAGATGACCAAGAAGGCCGCCGAGGCGGCCAAGGCGGCGACCGCGGCGACCGAGGCGGTCAAGCAGGCCGAGACGGCGCTGGCCAGCGCCAAGCGCGCCGTCGACTTTGCCGGCCAGCAGGCGAAGCGCGCCGACGAGACACTGCCGGTGCGGAAAACGGAACTGGCCGAGACGGAAGCCCGCACCACCGTCGCGGAGCAGGCGCGCGGCACGCTCGACGCGGCGCGGACCGCCGCCGAGAAGCCGCTCGCCGGCGTCGCCTGGTCGCCCGACGGGGCGTGGCTGGTCGCCCTCGGGGCCGACGGCGTGGCCGTCCTCCTCTCCGGAGCCGACGGCCAGCCGCGCGATGCCTGGGAGTGTGGCGGCGAAGGGGGGCGGGGCACGATCGCGTTTTTCGATCCGGCGCGCGTCGTCATCGGCGGCGGGGCGGCTCCCGCGGCCGCCTGGGCCTGCGTGCCGCGCTGGGTCCACGAGCGCACGATCGGCGGCGAGACGCTGCCGCCGGTGAGCGAAGAGACTGCGGGCACGCCGCCGGTCGACGTCGTCACGGCACTGGCCTTCTCCCCCGATGGGGCGCTCCTGGCCAGCGGCGGTGGGAGGCCGAGCCGGTCCGGCGAGATCAAGCTCTGGACCGTCGGCGACGGCGCCCTGGCCCGCGAGCTCACCAGTCCCCACTCCGACACGGTGGTGGCCCTCGAGTTCTCGCGCGCCGGCGACCTGCTCGCCTCCGGCGGGACCGACCGGTTCGTGAAGGTCCACGCCGTCGCCGACGGCAAGCACATGAAGAGCTTCGAGGGGCACACCGGCCACGTCCTCGGCGTCGCCTGGCAGGCCCACGGCCGGCGGCTGGCCAGCGCCGGCGCCGACAACTCGCTCAAGGTCTGGGACGTCGTCTCCGGCGAGCAGCAGCGGACGATCGCGGGGCTCAAGAAGGAGGCGACGGCGGTCCGCTTCCTGCCGCCGGGCGAGGAGGTGGCCGCCGCCTCCGGGGATCCGACGGTGCGGATCTACAACGCCGGCAACGGCGGAACGGTGCGGAACTTCGACGGCGTCGGCGACTTCGTCCAGGTCCTCGCCGCGGCCCCGGGCTGGCTCGCCGCCGGCTGCCAGGACGGCAAGCTGCGGATCTGGTCGGCGGGCGACGGCAAGATCGTCCACACGCTCGAGCCGTCTCCCGCCGCGCCGTGACGCGGCCGGACGTCAGACCAGCTCGGCGATCGGGTCGCGCTCGACGAGGTACTGCGGCCGCCCCGTCTGGTCGGTGATCGTGACCTCGTGGGTCCGGAACCCGAGGGCGTGGTAGAGCGTGGCGACGATCTCCTGGACGTGCACCGGCCGTTCGGTGGCATGTTCGCCGAAGCGGTTGGTGGCACCGATCACCTGGCCGGTGCGGAGGCCGCCGCCGGCGAGGAGCGCACAACTCACCTGCGGCCAGTGGTCGCGACCGGCATCCTTGTTGATCTTCGGCGTCCGCCCGAACTCCCCCCACACGACGACGGCGACGTCGTCGAGCATCCCCCGCGCGGCGAGGTCGTCGAGCAGCGCCGAGAGGCACTGGTCGAGCTTGGCGCCGTGATCGCGCACCAGCGCGAAGTTCTGCCCGTGGCTGTCCCACCGGCCATACGACAGGCTGACCACCCGGACCCCCGCCTCGACGAGGCGCCGGGCGATGAGCAGATGGTCGTTGCAGGTCGGGGCGCCGTCGTACTGGAAGTGGTAGGGCTTGCCGTCGCCGTAGGCGGCGCGGACCGCCGGATCCTCCTTCGAGACGTCGAGGGCGTCGAGGAGCTTGCTGCCGGAGAGGACGTCGAAGGCGCGCTGCGAGAAGGCGTCCATCCCGGCGATCGTGCCGGAGGCGTCGGCCTCACGGCGGAGGCGGTCGACCGAGGCGAGCAGCCGGCGGCGGTCGCCGAGGCGCTCGAGCGACAGGTCCTTGAGCGTCATGTTGTCGCGGTCGGGGCCGTCGGGCTTGAACGGGCCGTAGGCGGGGCCGAGGAACCCGGGCGTGCCCGAGTCGGACCACGGCCGGTGGGAGGTCTTCTCCGCCAGGCCGACAAACGGCGGCACCGAGGGATCGACCGGCCCGACGAGCCGGGCGACGGCCGAGCCGAGTGAGGGCCGGCCACCGAGCGTGCGGAGGTTCGCCTCCGGCCATCCGGTGTTGGTCTGGTAGGCGGCGTGGGCCCCCTCGCAGCCGACGACCGAGCGGATGATCGCCAGCTTGTCGGCGCGGGCCGCGAGGCGCGGAAAGACCTCGCAGATCTGGATCCCGGGGACGTTGGTGGCGATCGGGGCGAGCTCGCCGCGGATCTCGCTCGGGGCATCGGGCTTGAGGTCGAACATGTCCTGGTGCGGCGGACCGCCGCCGAGGAACACGTTGATCACCGCCTTGTGGCTGTTTCCCGACGGGCCCGGGTTCTGCGCCGCCTGGGCGCGGAGGACGCCGGCGAGCGACAGCCCGCCGGTGCCGAACGACAGCCCACCGATGGCGAGGAAGTCGCGCCGGCGGACGCCGTCGCAGAACCGACCACCACCGCCGCGGATCATGAGCATGGCGAGGCCTCCGGAAGCGGCGCCGAACCGTTCTGAAAATGTACTCCCCGCACTCGCCCGGTGCCGCATGCAGCGGCCAGTCGCCGGTCGCTTTCGGTCCGATCCCTCGTGGAGCAAACGACTTGGAGCCGACGGGCGAGGTCGGCGTCGCTCCCTGCTCGGGCGTGGAATCCACTCCACGTTGCTGTCGGCCGCCCCCACCGGCCGACTGAACCAGCGGGGGACCGCGGTCGTGCCCGCTCTGTGGCCGGTGTAAAGTAAAGACGTTCTGTCCCCCAAACCCCGTCTCGGGAGGGGTCTTCGATGCTGTCGCTCGTCGACGATTCGGCCCGCCGCGGCCAGCGGCTGTGCGACGGCATCCGCCGGCGCGACCTGCTCCGCATCGGCACGCTGTCGGTCGGCGGACTGTCGCTTCGCGACGTCCTGGCCGCCGAGGCGGCCAGCGGCCGGCGGTCGCACACCGCGGTGATCATGATCTACATGTGCGGGGCGCCGGCGCACCAGGACATGTACGACCTGAAGATGGAAGCGCCGGCGGAGATCCGCGGCGAGTTCCGGCCGATCCCGACCAACGTGCCGGGGATCGAGATCTGCGAGCACATGCCCCGGCTCGCGGCGATCATGGACAAGTGCGTGCCGCTGCGGAGCGTGTACGGCTCCCCCGACGGCAACCACGACTCGTTCATCTGCTACACAGGCCGCCCCCTCCGCAACCAGCCCTCGGGCGGCTGGCCGAGCATCGGATCGGTGGCGTCACGGCTGCTCGGGCCGGTCGACCGCGCCGTGCCGCCGTTCGTCGGCCTGTCCCCCGACGCCGGGCATCCTCCCTACGGCTCGCCGGGGCTGCCGGGCTTCCTCGGCGTGTCGCACGCCGCGTTCCGCCCCAACGGTCCGGCGAGCACCGACATGGTTCTCCGCGGGATGTCGGCCGAGCGCCTCGCCGACCGCCGCGGCCTCCTCGGCACGGTCGACCGCCTCCGCCGCGACCTCGACGCCGGCCGCACGCTCGACGGCATGGACGCCCTGTCGCGGTCGGCGTTCGACATCCTCACCAGCAGCCGGCTGGCCGAGGCCCTCGACGTGTCGCGCGAGCCGGCGCACGTCCGCGAGCGCTACGGCACGGGGGACGCGCAGCGCTTCGGTGACGGCGCGCCGCGGAACCTCGAGCACTTCCTCGTCGCCCGCCGGCTCGTCGAGGCCGGCTGCCGCGTCGTGACGCTCAACTTCGGCCGCTGGGACTTCCACTCCGACACCTTCAACGGCATGAAGAACACCCACCTCCCGCAGTTCGACCAGGGGCTGTCGGCGCTCGTCGAAGACCTCCACGCCCGCGGCCTCGACCGCGACGTGGCCGTGTGCGCATGGGGCGAATTCGGCCGCACGCCGCTGATCAACAAAGACGCCGGTCGCGACCACTGGCCGCAGGTCGGCGGCGCGCTGCTCGCCGGCGGCGGCTTCCGCACCGGGCAGGTGATCGGCGCCACCGACCGCACCGGCAGCGCCATCGCCGACCGGCCGGTCCACTTCTCCGAGGTCCTGGCGACGCTCTACCGCCACCTCGGCATCGACGCCGCCGCCGTTCCCCTCGCCGATCACACCGGCCGGCCGCAGTATCTCCTCGAACGCGCCGTGCCGCTGCCGGAGCTGGCCTGACGGCGCCGCCCGATTCCCTCTGGTTCCCGGAGAACCCGGATGCTCTCGATCGTCGGTGCCCGGTCGCGCGGCGGCTTCTGCGACACCCTGGCGCGGCGGCAATTCCTCCGCATCGGCTCGCTGGCCGGTCTCGGCGGCACGGCGGGGGTGTCGCTGGTCGATCTCGCCCGGGCCGAGGCCGTCGCCGGCACGCGCTCGCACAAGGCGGTGATCATGATCTACCTCCCCGGTGGACCGCCCCACCAGGACCTCGTCGACCTCAAGCCCGACGCCCCGGCCGAGATCCGCGGCGAGTTCCGCCCGATCCCGACCAACGTTCCCGGGATCGAGTTTTCCGAGCTGCTCCCGCGCCTCGCGGGGATGGCCGACAAGCTGGCCGTGATCCGCTCGATCGTCGGCGCCACCGGCGACCACTATTCATTCCAGTGCCTCACCGGCCGCAGCCACCAGCGCCAGCCGGCCGGCGGCTGGCCCGAATTCGGCTCGGTCGTGGCCCGGCTCCGCGGCGCGGCCCACCCGGCGGCGCCCCCCTACGTCGGCCTGTCGCCGCGGATGCAGCACACCCCCTACAACTCCGGCAAGCCGGGGTTCCTCGGCCCCTCGTGCACGCCGTTCCAACCCAACGGCGATGCCCGCGGCGACCTGGTCCTCAACGGACTGTCGCTCGAGCGCCTCGGCGACCGCGCCGGGCTGGTCGCGGCGCTCGACGCGTTCAACCGCTCGGCCGACCGCTCGGGGATGATGGCCGGGATGGACACGTTCCAGCGCCAGGCGTTCGGCGTCCTCACGTCGAGCCGGCTGGCCGAGGCGCTCGACGTGTCGCGCGAGCCGCAGGAAGTCCGCGACCGCTACGGCTACGGCACCGAGAAGCACCAGGGGGACGGCGCCCCGCGGCTGATGCAGCAATTCCTCGCCGCGCGGCGGCTGGTCGAGGCGGGGGTGCGCTGCGTGACGCTGAGCTACAGCTTCTGGGACTACCACGGCAACAACTTCGGCGCCTGCCGGGAAAACGCCCCGCAGCTCGACCAGGGGGTCTCGGCCTTGGTCGAGGATCTCCACTCCCGCGGCCTGGCCGACGACGTCGCCGTGATCGTGTGGGGGGAGTTCGGGCGGACGCCGAAGATCAACAAGGACGCCGGCCGCGACCATTGGCCGCAGGTGACCTGCGCCCTGTTGGCCGGTGGCGGCCTGCGGACCGGGCAGGTGATCGGCTCGACCGACCGGCAGGCCGCGGAGGTCCGCGACCGGCCGGTGCGCTTCGAGGAGATCCACGCCACGCTCTACCACTGCCTCGGCATCGACCCGCAGGCGACCACGGTCACCGACCTCACCGGCCGACCGCAGTACCTCACCGACCACCACGCGCCGCTGGCGGAATTGGTCTGACGGCGCACCGGTGGCATCTGCGGCGCTGCCGCCGCGACCCTGCTCACGCTTCGGAGAAACTCCATGCGCCGGCTCGGCTGGTCGATCGGGCGCTGGTGGTCGGCGGCCGTGTC